>CAIUDS010000229.1 GCA_903897985.1 uncultured delta proteobacterium | reverse complement strand
GCCGCCCGAGCCCATGATCGAGCCGACCTCGGCCAGGCGCTCGTAGTCAATGGGCAGGTCGAGATATTCCGCGGGGATGCAGCCGCCGGAGGGACCGCCGGTCTGAGCGGCCTTGAATTTTTTGTCATTGAGAATTCCGCCGCCGATCTTGAAGATGATGTCTTTCAGTTTCATGCCCATGGGGACTTCGATCAGGCCGGTGCGCTGGACCTTGCCGGTGAGCGCGAAGGTCTTGGTGCCCCGGCTTTTTTCCGTGCCGAAGCTCGCGTACCAGTCGGCGCCCTGGGCGAGGATATGCGGGACGGTGCCCAGGGTCTCGACATTGTTGATGTTGGTCGGCTGTCCGAACAGGCCGCGCTGAGCCGGGAACGGCGGCCGCTGCCGGGGCATGCCGCGGCGGCCCTCGATGCTCGCGATCATCGCGGTTTCCTCCCCGCACACGAACGCGCCCGCGCCTTCCTTGATCTTGAGATGAAAATTGAAGCCCGAGCCCAGGATGTTGTCGCCGATCAGGTTATGCTCGAGCATCTGGCTGATGGCGATGGAGAGCCGCTTGATCGCGAGCGGGTATTCGGCGCGGCAGTAGATGTAGCCGTGGCTCGCGCCCATGGCGTAGCCGGCGATGACCATGCCCTCGAGCACGGCCAGCGGATCGCCCTCGAGCAGCGAGCGGTTCATGAACGCGCCCGGGTCGCCTTCGTCGGCGTTGCAGATCAAATATTTATCGGTCCCCTTGGCCTTGCGCGCTAATTCCCATTTGGTCCCGGTCGAGAAACCGGCGCCGCCCCTGCCCCGCAATCCCGCGCGTTTGACTTCCTCGATCACCTCCTCCGGCTTCATGGCGAACGCGCGCTCGAGTCCCTCGAAGCCGCCGCTCGCGAGGTAGTGCTCGATTTTTTCCGGGTCAATGATCCCGCAGTTCTTGAGCACGATCCGGACCTGGGGCTTGAGCATGGGATGGTCGAACAGTTTGGGGATGCCGGGAATGGTCTGTTCGCCGAGGGTGCCGAGCGCGAGGTCGGGCCGGGGATCGCCCTTGACCAGATAGTCTTTGAGGATGGTCTTGAGTTTCGAGGGCGTGACCTGGTGGTAGCAGACCCGGGGCTGTCCCGGGACCTGGATGTCAACCAGCGGCTCGAAGCAGCAGACGCCGATGCACCCGACCGGCACCAGCGAGGCCTTGAGCTTGAGCCTTTTCAGTTCCGCGGGGATCAGCTCGCTGAGTTCGGCCGCGCCCGCGGCCTGGCCGCAGGTGGCCATGCCCGCATAAATCACCGGCCGGCTTCCGTTCTGAAGCCGGCCGTAGGTTTCCTGAGCCTGTTGCCGGAACGATTTTAAATCCAACTAGTCATCCTCCTGAAAGTCGCTGAGTTTTTTTGCGGTTGCCCTTGGTTGCGGCTGATTTTTTGAGATGGTTCAATGTTTTTTTCATCGAGGCGCTGGTCTGGCGACCATAGACCTTGTGGTTCACGACCAGGACGGGCGCGAGGGCGCAGGACCCGAAACAGGCGACCTGCTGCACGGTGAAATTCATGTCGGGCGTGGTCTCGCCGGCCTTGACCCCGAGTTCGCGTTCGAGGTCGCGGAGGATTCCCTGGCTGCCGCGCACATGACAGGCGGTGCCTCGGCAGACGGTGAGGATATTTTTTCCAGCCGGGGTGAAGCGGAACTGGGCGTAGAAGCTGGCGGCGCCCCAGACCTGGCTTTCCGGGACCCTCAAAAATTTGCTGATCGCGAGTATGGCTTCGGCCGGGAGCCAGCCGAGTTTTTCCTGCACCGCCTGCAGGGCCGGGATCAAACTGTCGCGCGTGGCCGGAAGGGACACCTCGACTTTTTTCAGCGCCTTTTTGATCTCTGCGCCGCTGGTTTGCTTCATAAATTGCCTCCTTAGGGTTGAACGCCTAGGTTGATCGCTCAGTTGTTTGTTGCACTGACTTGGTGGACTCCTTTAACTCGTTTTATTTAAACCAATTCGGCAAGGCTTGTCAAGTTCCGGCCGGAGAAATTATTTGCTGGATGAACCGGCTGAGTTTGGGCCATACCCTGTCCGGAGTCAGCCGGGTCTGGCAGATTATTTCCGGCTTGGGGCAATCGTGCTCGGAGCAAGGACGGCAATCGAGGTCAAGGGAAGCGGTTTGATGAATGGGCGAAGGCGGAGTCCATTGCTCGCCGCTGGGACCGAGGATGGTGAAGCTCGGGACTTTCTGGCTCACCGCGATATGTTTGGGGCCCGCGTCGCCGCCGAGAAAAAGCTTGGCGCGGTGAATAAGCGCGGCGAGTTCCAAAAGGTCGAGGTTGGACGCGATGAAATGTTTTTGCCGGGCCTGAGAAATCGCCTGTTCGGCCCGGACGCGATTTTCCGGGAGGCAGGAGATGATGACTTTGACCTGAAAGTTTTCAACCAGCCGGTCCGCGATCTCGATATAATTTTCAATCGGCCATTGCCGGGAAGGCCGCTTGTGGAACAGATCGAGGACAACCAGATTTTGATTTGAGATCCCCAGTTCCTTGAGCAACCGGTCCATTTTTTCGTCCGCAGCTTTCGGGAAATTCAGGACCAGATTTAGTTCTCCGGACTCGATGCCGAGGGGCTTGAGGAGCGAAAGTTTTTCCTCGGCGACATACTGGCCGGAAGGTTCGGCCTTGACCGTGTAAAAAAATGAGCGACGCTTGTTGGCATAGGAGAGGGTGGCCTTTGCGCCGGAGAGCAGCGAGATGATGGCGGTGCGGGGGTTCTGCAGATAGTCAACCACCAGGTCGGGCTTGAATTGCCGGACCCGGCGGAGCGTCGTGACGCCCTCAATACTTTTATTGGGGTCTCTGACGATAATCTGGTCGAGATCAGGATTGAGCCGGAGCAAAGGCTCGAAGGGCTGGTCCACCAGGAAAGCGATTTTAGCGGAGGGGAACTTCCGGCGGAGCGCATGGAGTGCGGGGGTGGTGAGCAGGACATCGCCCATCTGCCGGAGCTGGATCACAAGAATCCGCTCGTAATTTCCTGGGGTCTTTTCGCTCATTGCCCTAGATTCTACCAGCTTGCGGGTTCGGCTCAAGCGGATTGCATTTCAAGGAATGATGATGGTTGCCGCCAGCGGGATATGATCCGAGGGCCGGCGGTCCCTGCCGTAGGTATGGTCGAGCGCGGCGTAATCGCTTACTGCGATGCCTTGGGAAACAAAAATGTAGTCAATGCGGTCATCGGGTTGAAAGCCGGACTTAAAACTCCAGGAAGTGTTATGGGGGCCTTTGGGGGGCGTGCTCGAGTTCTCCTGGCAATCGCACAGGGCGCCGGCAATGGTCAGATACGGGGCCGAGGAGTCGCTGGTATTGAAATCGCCGGTGACCACGACCGGGGCGTCCCCGGCAATGGCCCGGATCCGTTCGACCAGGATCCCGGCGCTCTTCTCGCGGGCGAGTTCGCCCTTATTATCGAAGTGGGTGTTGAAATGAAAGAAAACCTTGCCGGCTTTTTTATCGCGGAACTTTCCCCAGGTGACCACCCGGCGGCAGCCGGCGTCCCAGGAAATCGAGCCGGGGACCTCCGGGGTTTCCGAGAGCCAAAAGGCATTTTGATCGAGCAGTTCAAACCGGTCCGCCCGGTAGAAAATCGGGCAACGCTCGCCTTTTTTGAGGCCGTCATCCCGGGGCGGCCCGAACCAGGCATAGCCCTTGAGCAAGCGGGATAGGTCATTGGCCTGGAGCGTATAGACTTCCTGCATGCCGATCAGGTCGGGCTGGTTCTGGCGGATCAATTCCGCCAGGTGCCCCCTCCGGAACCACCAGAGGTCTCGAAAGTCTTGCTCCACCGACAGGCAGCGGATGTTGTAGCTCATGACCTTGAGCGGCAGGGCGGGCGCCTTTTCCGCCCGGGCCTTTTCGGTTGAGAAAGCCCAGAGCGCGGCGAGGATCAAAAGCGTTAAACCCAGCATCATTATTTTCTTCATTATTTTTTCCCTTTCCCGCCGATCAAATTAAAAACACATTTGGGCGCCGGGAATCCAGTCCAGACCCGCGCGCGCCCGCATCCTGGAGCGCCGGTCTTACCACTGAGATTCGAGCCGGGAGCAATTGGAGTCCCGACACCGCGGCCTTCTTGCGGCAGGAGGCCGGGGCGGCCAGAATGGCCGCGCTCACTCCGGCAAGTTTTATAAAATCCCTGCGGGTCATGGCGCGAGAATTATACAACGGCCGGGGCCGAAAGAAAATTCTGGAATCTTTCCCGGGCCGTTCAAGTTTATCTCTTATAAAAAGTCATGACCAGGGTTCGGAAAAACCGCGGGACATTGCTGAACGATTGCTTTCGAAACACTCGTTTCAAATTTTTCCCGAAAAACTTTCGGGGATTGCGCAAGAACAGGCTTAAGTTTTGCAGGATAAAAGCGATATAGATCTGTCCCCTTAACCAGGCCGGGTTGAACTGGTCGTTGGTGATCATGCCGTCCGCGTAGTTGATGTTCAAGCATTTTTCGGGATCAATATATTTCTTGTCCACGCATTCCGAGTAAAGCGCGCTGCCCGGAAGCGGGTTGAAGACGAAGGTAAAGGCATGGTCCAGCTTGAGCCTCCGCTGCAGGCGGAGGGTGTTTTTGATCTGTTCCCGCGTCTCGCCGGGCAGGCCGACGATGAAAAAGGAATTGATTTCGATGTCGTGATCGCGCAGGATCTTGACGGCACGCTCGGCTTTTGTGAGGTCGAGCGGTTTCTTGATGATATTATCCAGCACTTGCTGGTCGCCGCTCTCAAAGGCCATGGTCACCTCGAAGCATCCGCTCTGCTTCATCAGACTTACCAGTTCCTCGTCCAGGAGCGACATGATGTAGGCGCCATTGGGCATGTTCCAGTAAAGGTTCAGTTTTTCCTCGATCATGGCCCGGAACAATTTCTTGGCCCGCTCCCGGTTCAGAAGCAGGTTGTCCTCTTCAAACTTGATCTCCTCCACCCGGTAACGGCGCTTAAGCTCGCGCAGCTCTTGCATCACATTCTCAATGGAGCGGTAACGCACGCGGTTGCCCCAGAAGTGGCAGGAAGAGCAGAAGGCGCATTGGAAGGGGC
>CAIUDS010000228.1 GCA_903897985.1 uncultured delta proteobacterium | reverse complement strand
CTTGACCCGGCCGCTGATCACCGCGCTCTCGACCCAGATCTCGCCCTCGAGGTCGCCATGTTCTCCGACCACCAGTTTGCCTTCGGAATGGATCTCGCCCCGGAATTTGCCGTCAATCCGGACTGTGCCCTCGAAAATAAGTTTGCCCTCGAACTGGCTGCCTTTCCCCAAAAGCGCGTTCAACTCGGGCGCCGCGGACGCCAGGCCTTTATCACGGTTCATGCTCTCCCTCCTTGAGATTTCCCGGCCGGGACCGGTAGCGCCCGCCGGGGGATTATCTTTTTCTCGAAACCAGCTCAATGATCTTCTCCAATTCGTCCAGGTTATTATAATAAATTTCCAGTTTTCCGCGATGGCGGGAGTTTTCAACCAGCTTCACCCGGGCCGAGAGCGCGCGCTCGAGCTTGCGTTCGACTTCCTCGAGGAAAACCCGGTCGGCGCCCGCGGCCTTGCCTTTTTTCGACCGCGCTTCTTCCGGGCCGGAGAGCTTTTTCGCGAGCGCCTCGGCCTGTCTTACATTCAGGCCCTGGTCCACGATCTTGCGGAAAAGGATTTTCATTTTCGGCGCGGAATCGAGCGAGAGCAAGGCGCGGGCATGGCCGGCCGTGATTTTGCCTTTTTCCAACTCGAGCTGGATTTCCTCCGGCAGCTTGAGCAGCCGCATGGTATTGGCGATGGTGCTGCGGTCCTTGCCGATCTTCTCCGATAACTCTTCCTGGGTCAGCCCGAATTCCTTGACCGCCCGTTCCAGACCTTTGGCTTCCTCGATCGGGTTCAAGTCCTCGCGCTGCAAATTCTCCAGCAATCCCAGCACCAGCGCGGTCTGCTCATTAACCGTCTTGACCAGGGCCGGTACCTGCGCGAGCCCGGCCATTTTCGCCGCGCGCAACCGCCGTTCGCCCGCGATCAGTTCGTAGAAGCCGGGCTCGGCTTCCGCGGGCTTGACCAGCACGGGCGAGAGCAAGCCCGAGCTTTTGATCGAATCCGCCAGTTCCTCCAGCGCCTTCTTGCCGAAATTCCTGCGGGGCTGGAGATGGGACGCCCGGATTTTTTCCAGGTCCAGGTAGACGAGTTCGCCTTCGCCCGGACCCGCTCCGCCCGGGATCAGGGCGTCCAGGCCCCGGCCCAAGGCTTTCCTTGCGGTCATTTCTTTTCCTTCCGGGCCAGGAATTCCCTGGCCAGCTCGAGATAACTCTGCGCGCCCGGAGAATTTATATCGTAAAGGATTACGGGTTTGCCGAAACTGGGCGCCTCGCCCAGCCGCACATTGCGGGGGATCAAGGTCCGGTAAATTTGTTCCGGGAAATGTTTTTTGACTTCCTCCACCACCTGCCAGGACAGGTTGTTGCGCCGGTCGAACATGGTGAGCAGGATGCCTTCGATCCGGAGCGCCGGGTTGAGCCGTTCTTTTACCAGCTTGATCGTCTGCAGCAGCCGGCCCAGGCCCTCGAGCGAATAGTATTCGCACTGGAGCGGCACGATCACGCTCGAGCAGGCGCAGAGCGCGTTCACGGTGAGCAGGCTTAAAGACGGCGGACAGTCAATAATGATGTAGTCGAAGCGGTCTTTGAGTTGTCCGAGCGCGGTCTTCAGCCGGAACTCGCGGTTCGGAATATTCACCAACTCGATCTCGGCGCCGGCCAGCTCCTCGCCGCTGGGCAGGAGCTTGAGCGCGGGCAGGGCGGTGTCCTGGATCGCCGAGTCCAGCCCGAGGTTCTTGATCAAGACCTGGTAGATGTTGGCGTTCGAGGCCGAGCCGTTCACGCCCAATCCGCTCGAGGCATTGGCCTGCGGGTCCAGGTCCACCAGCAGCACCTTCCGCTCGGAAGCGGCCAGCGCGCTGGAAAGATTGATCGCGGTGGTGGTTTTGCCCACGCCGCCCTTCTGATTGACAATGGCGATGGTCTCGGACATCGTGGGCAATTATAAAGGGTAAAAGATAAATTGTAAAACTCGGAATTCGGAACTCGGATTTCGGAATTCGCAACTCCGAACTCCGAATCCCGAACTATTTCAAATAGCCCAGCGATTCCAGGTTCTTTCTGGTCTCCGGGCTGAGCAACGGGCTTTCCAGACCGGTCGGTTCCGGAAGGTCCTGATTGAGCAGGGCCGGGGGCAGGTCCGGGGGCGGGAGCGGATTTTTTTCGCCGGGGTCCAGGGCGAGATCGAAGAAGGTCCTTTCCCCGGCCGGTCCCACGATCGCCTTCTTCAAATCGCGGTCAAGGAGCGCGCCTTTCAAGTCAAAATAGAGGGGGAATTCGCTGAAGGCCAGGTCCGGCGCGCTCAGGGGATTGTCCATGGCGCTGAGCAGGTCGGCAAAGCCCTCGGGCTTGATGCCGGCGGCGGAGAGGAAAGTGGAATAAATCTGAACGGTGCTGACCATGGTCGAGACGCGGCTGCCGGCGAATTTATTTCCCGGCAGCTTGACGAACAGGGGGACCTTGAGCAGTTCCTGGTAAAAGGTATGGCCGTGGTTAAAGCCGTTGTGGTCCCAGAACTCCTCGCCGTGGTCCGAGGCGAAAACCAGCAGGGAATTGAGATAGCGGTCCTGCCGCGAGAGGGCGGTGAGCAGGCGTCCGAAATGGAGGTCGGTATAGACCACCTCGCCGATATAGCGCTGGCGGATGAATTCCTTGTCGGGAGCGGAGAGGTTGTCGAAGCCGGCGCGGATGAATTCGGGGGACGACCGGTCCGCGGCGCGGAGCACCGCGGGATTGATCTTGACGGTGACCGGGTATTCCTTGTGGGCGCGGTAGGGCTGGTGCGGGTCGTAGTAATGGACCCAGAGGAACAGGGGTTTTTTGTCATGGTTGTTCTGGAGCCAGGCGATGGCGCGGTCGGTGAGCCAGGCCCCGCCCGGATCGCGGAAGCGGCCGGTGTAGAGGTAATAAGCGTATTTGACCAGCTTGAGCCCCATCAAGTCGCGGTCGAGCTGGGGCGGATAGAACAGGAAATAATAATCGAAGCCGCGGGGGAACCCGGAATCCCGGAGCCATTCGTTGTCAATGAAAGCCGCGGTGTAATAGCCCTGCTTCTTGAGCCGCTCCGCGAGCATGGGCAGGTTATGGTCAATGGCGGAGAAGTTTTTTTCGCGCTGTTCATAGGAAAACATCAGTTTGCCGGCCTTGTGATCGTGGGGCCAGAGCCCGGTCAGCCAGGACGCGATGGCGGGGATGGTCCAGTCGGAGGGGCTGAAGGCGTTTTCAAAAACCACGGAGTCCCGGGCCAGGCGGTCGAAATTGGGGGTCGGCGCGTTTGCGGCATAAGTTCCGACATAGTCGGCCCGGAGCGTGTCCACGGTCAGGAGCAGCAAATCCGGCCGGTCACTTGCGGCTTTGGCCGGGGCGGCTTTTTGATGGATCTCGGATTTGACCGGGCCGTAAAGGGCGAACACGGCGACCGGCAGAACCAGGACCATCCAGAGCTTCGAGAGCGGAAACAACTTGAGCGCGGAAAGCAGGGAGAGGATCATGGCGACTATGAGGATGGAGGCGATCACCAGGGCGAAAAAGACCGGGGTCCCGAGCTCAAATCCCGGGTTTAAGAAACGGGGGACGAGGTTTTGCCGGAAGATCAGGAGCCAGGCCGGAAAAACCAGCAGGGCCGCGGCGAGCAGATAACTTTTCCAATGCGGGAAGCGCTCCAGGATCACCCCGCCCAGCCAAAGCAAAAATGCGGCCAAACAAACCAGGCAGGGGGCGAGGACCAGGATCAGTTTTTTTACTCCCAGCGCGGCTATTTGCTGGCGGTGAAGGTCGAGCCCGAGGGCCAGGAAGAGCGCGATCAGGAACAGTCCGGCGGAGATTTCGGCGCGGCTGGTATCGGTGATCAGCCAGGCCAGGATAAAGATCAGGGCGCCGATCCCAATCCAGGCGAGGTATTCGATTCCCTCGGGCACTCCCGGCCGGAGGCTGCGGGTGAGCAACAGCTCGAGGACATAAAAATAAGAGATGCTGGTGAGGAGCAGCCGGAAGGACCGGTAGTTGGGGTTCATCTCAAGCGGTGGGCGGTTTCTGTCCGATCAGCAATTTCTTTTCGCCCATTTTCTCGAAGCGGACCTCGGCCAGGCTGCGGCCGCCGCCGCTTCTCCGGACGCGCAGGATCACGCCGTATTCCTTCCATTGCGGGTGCTTGATGGTCTCGCCCGGCTTGTATTCTTCCCAGGGATGATAATCCCGGGCCTTGTTGGGCGCGATCTTGAAAACCACTTCCGGCTCGGCTTCTTTCTTGTCCTTGGCCGATTTCTTCTTGGCCGGCTTTTTCTTGGCCGGCTTTTTCACCGGCTCGATCTCCGGGATTACTTCCTCGACTTCTTCTTCGGATTCCTCCGCCCCGGGCTCCGCAATTTCCACTTCGCCGTCCTCGGCCAGGCCCGGCTCCGTTCCCTCGTGCAACTCGTCCGTAACCTGCACGATGTCAACCGGCTTGGTCTCGTTGCACTTGGGGCACCGGACCCAGACCAGATGGGGATTGCTGGGGTCGCGCTGGACAATGGGCATCCCCACCTCTTCGTCGCAGTTGGAACAATATTCCAGTATGGTTTTACCTTTTTTCACCATTTTTTATCAGCTCCTTTGGCAAGCATAAATTGCTTCGGATTATTCATCCAGAATTTCCAGGATATACCGTTTGCCGTCCTTGCCGCTCGCGGCCATCAGCAAGGTCCGGATCGCCTGCGCATGCGCGCCCTTTTTCCCGATCACCTTTCCGATGTCCTCCTTGGCCACCTTCAACTCGATCACGCAGGAATGTTCGCCGCTCACCTGGTTCACAACCACCTGCTCCGGATGATCAACCAGCATCTTCGCGATCATCTCCACCAGCTCTTTCATGCTCATTTCCTCCATCCGCTTTGACCCTCAGCTTTCCTTTTCCATTTTTGCCTCAAACCTCATGCCGCTTTCAGCGATAGTAATTATAATGGCATTTTCCGGAAATTTCAAATTAACCAGGCTAAGGGGCCGGCGCGGGCGGGAAGTCGGAAGCGCGCCGAACTCGGCGCCCGGCCCCTGACCGTGCACGCCAAACCAACCGCCATCCAGAAAAGTCGCCAACTCCAAGGTCAGTCCGGTGATTTTGTCATAACGCGTATACGGCCATAGCACACCCACATAGCTGACAGGCCCGTTGTTGGCGCCGCCGCCGCCGAACCAGGTGTCCACCCGGGTGTTTTCATTGCCGTCATTGATATTGGCCG
>CAIUDS010000227.1 GCA_903897985.1 uncultured delta proteobacterium | reverse complement strand
TTATCTGGGCGAGCGCGCCATGCTCTCGGGCCGGCCGGGCGGCTTGAAGATCGGCGACGGGGTCCGGATCATGCCGCAGGCGGTTTTGAATGTCTATAACTACCGCGGGCTCGCCTCGAGCGGGATCGAGATCGGGGCGGGCGCGGTGATCGGGATTTCCGCGGTGATCACGGGCCAGGGTAAAATCGTCATCGGCGAGAACGCGATCATCGCTCCGGGCGTGAAGATCATGCCGGTGAACCATGTTTATGATGACCCGGGCAAATCCATCAAGGACCAGGGGATCACGGCGCAGGGGATCAAGATCAAGAGCGGCGCCTGGATCGGCGCGGGCGCCATCATCCTGGACGGGGTGGAAATCGGGGAACACGCGGTGATCGGGGCGGGGTCGGTGGTGAGCAAGACGATCCCGGCTTATAGCCTGGCCGCGGGCAATCCCGCTGAAGTAATCAAGAAAATCGGCTAGAATGGAGTGAACCGATAAAATGACCAAGTTGTTGGATTTAATCCGGGCGATGCGGATCAAGCAGTGGATCAAGAACCTGCTGGTGTTCGCCGCGCTCGCGTTCAGCGAGAACCTGTTCGCCAAACACCAGCTCTTGAAGTCGGGGCTTTGCTTCATCGGCTTCTGCCTGCTCGCCAGTTCGGTCTATCTGATCAACGACCTCTTCGACCGCGAGCGCGACCGCCTGCACCCGGAAAAAATGAACCGGCCCATCGCCTCGGGCAAGGTCGGCATGATCGAAGCTATACTTCTGGCCTTGGGCCTGTTCCTGGCCGGGTTCGGCCTGGCCTGGAAACTCAACCTGGCGGTGTTCATTATTTTTGCCGCCTATGCGGTGAGCAACGCCATTTATTCGGCCTGGGCCAAGCATATCGCGATCTTGGATGTCTTCTTCGTCTCGCTCGGGTTCGTGCTCCGGATCGCCGCGGGCGGCGAGGCGATCGGGGTGGAAATCTCGACCTGGATCATCCTTTGCACCATCCTCGGTTCGCTGTTCCTTTCCTTTGCCAAGCGCCGGCACGAGCTGAACCTCAAGGGCGAAGACGCGGCCAGCCACCGCAAGAGCCTGGCCGAATACAGCCCCTACTTCCTGGACCAGATGATCGCGGTGACCACCGCCAGCACGGTCATGGCCTATTCGCTCTGGACCATGTGGCCTTCGGTGGTCGAGAAATTTCATACCAAGCATCTGCCCTGGACCATTCCCTTTGTCTGTTACGGAATTTTCCGTTACCTCTATCTCGTCCATCAAAAAGGCGAAGGCGGCGACCCCACTTCCATGTTCCTTAAAGACAAGCCCCTGTTCATCAACATCCTGCTCTGGCTCGTCGCCGCGGTCGCGATTGTCTACTGGCGGATCTAAATCATGAGCGCAAGCGGGAAAGCCGGCCGCAGAAAATTTCTGAAAGCCGGCGTTTCCGTGGGCGTGGGCCTGGGTCTGGCCGGGATTTGCCGCAAAGCCCAAGGCGGAAATGACCGGCCCAATATCCTGATCATCCTGGTTGACCAGGACCGGTATCCCATGCACACACCGCCGCTTTCGCGGCCGACCCGGGATCGGCTCCGCAACAACGGTATCGAATTCACAAAGGCCTTTTGCGCCTACCCGCTCTGCTCTCCCAGCCGGGCCACGCTGCTCACCGGCAAATACCCGCACCAAGTCGGCATCCTCACCAATACCGATTTCTACGGCAAGAACCCCTCGCTCTCCCCGGAGCTGCCGAACCTCGGCCGGGTGTTCTCGCAGGCCGACTATGGCACCGCGTGGTTCGGCAAATGGCATTTGTGCCGAAGCACGGGCAATTCCGCGGAGACCCAAAAATACGGCTTCGACCGAATCCGGATTTCCAGCCAACTCTTCGGTCTGGGCCGCGACCAAAGCACCATCGCTCATGCGGCGTCCTGGATCAAGGATCAAACCGGAGCGAGCAAGCCGTGGCTCTGCGTCTGCTCCGCGCTCAACCCCCATGACATTTGCTATCCTCCCATCTACGGGCTGTATGGAAAGATCCCGCAATACCCGGTTTCGCTCCCGCCCAACTTCGTGAAAGACGCGGGCGAGATCTACGCGCCTTTTGCCGCGGTGCTCAACACTCCGGCGACCCGAAGCCAGATTCCAAAAAATGAGGAGCAATGGATCAGCTACCTGCGGCATTACTGCTATTTCACCGAGTTGATTGACCGGCAGACCGGGGCGTTGCTGGACGCGCTTGCGCAAGCCGGGCAACTGGAAAAGACCGTGGTCATTTACACCTCGGACCACGGCGAGATGGCCGGCTCGCACGGCCTGGTCAACAAGTCCATGTCCATGTATGAGGAGAACCTGCACATCCCGCTGGTGATCAGCCGGCCCGGGCTGAAAGCATCGAGCCATGACGGACTGGTTTCTCATCTGGACCTGGTCCCGACCTTGTGCGGACTGAGCGGGGTTGCCTGGCCCGAGCCTTTGCCGGGAATTGATCTCAGCCCGCTGCTTTCCGCAAGAGCGATCCCGGAGCGCGGACAGATTTTTGCCGAGGGCCGGGGCGAACTCAATACCACCCCGCCCTGGCGCGGGCTGCGGACCAAAAAATGGAAATACTGGCAATACCTGGATGGCGCGGAATTTCTGTTCGACCTGGAAAAGGATGCTTATGAAATAACCAAGCTGGCCGGGGAGAAAACTTTTTGGGAAATCGCGCTCGAGCTGCGCTCCCAAGTCCGGGCGTTCCGGCGAGAAACCCAAGACCCGTTCAAAGAATTCCTCTGATTATCTCCGGCGCGCGGACCGGTCAATAGTTCGGATTGATTTGCGGGCAGTATGGGGCCGGCTCGATTTCCCGCAAGGCCTTCAAGAATTTCGGGACCGGATACATAAAGAAGAAATGATAGTTGTCCTTCATCTCCGCCGCGGCCCGTTCCCGCGGCCAACCCTGAAAGCACATGCGATAGAGCGCGATGACATATCCGGTGCGGTCCTTGCCCCGGGCGCAATGGATCAGGTAGGGGCCGGGCAAAACCCCGGGCGTTTTCACGGGCGAGAACCATTCCCCGAGCATGGCTTCATAATCCTTGTATTCAGTGGGTGTTCCGGTCAATACCTTCATAATAAAATCCACCTGTCGCCGGTCGGGGATTGCAATCTGGCTCATCTTGATCCCGAGAATATTGATGCCGAATTCTTCCGCGGCTTTCTTCACCTCGGATTCCTCATGACCGTCCTCGGAAAGGCAAATAATGGTTTTAATATCGTAAGTCTTCGCGATCCGCCGGAAGTCATCGTCATGGGGCTGGCCGCTCCGATAAATCTTGCCCGGGACCACTACGCTGAAATTCAGTCGCGTGCCGCGGCAGGCATGGTTCCACCAGGCATAATATCCGCCCAGGCCCAGAGCCGACAGGGCCGCGATGAGGATTACGGCGGTGAAGATTTTTTTCCGCATCGGCAATAATAATTACTTCTTGACTTTCTCCAGATAGTCCCGCCGGGGGCGGCGAAAAACAGTCATAGGCCAGGGTCTTTTTCAAGGCTTTTGCCTGATGCGGCATTTGCGCGGGGATGAGCACGCCTTCGCCCGGTCCCAGCTTGAACTTCTCTCCGTCCAGCTCAAAATCCAGTTCGCCCTCCAGGATCAGCGAAATCTGCTCTTCGGGATGATGGTGGAGCGGGATGACCGAGCCTTGCTGCAACTCCACCACATTGATCATCATTTTTTCCAGTCCCATCGGCAATCCGAGGATCCCCTCCGCCATTTTCAGCGGCTTGTTATCATTTAACCGGAACTTCCGAATCATGTGCATTCTCCCGGCCGATCCGGACCCGGGGTTTTCCCGGAAGACAAAAGGTCTATCAGCTTGGTGTCGAGCGAAGCCGGTCGCGCCCGGTTCTTCGCCCAACTCCGCAACTCCTCCACCTGTTCCTCCATGGTCTCGCTCAGGGCCACGGTCTCGGAGAGCGCCTTGAGGATGTCCTGACTGTTCAGTTCTCTCGCGCCGGTGAAGGCCTCATACATGGCCGCGATAATGCTCTGCTCGATTTCGGAGCCGCTGAAGCCCTCGCTGTTTTCCGCCAGGGCTTTCAATTCAAAATCCCCGGGCGCGCGGCCCCGCTTTTTCAGATGGATCGCGAAAATTTCCTCCCGCTCGTGGACCTTGGGCAGGTCCACGAAGAAAATCTCGTCGAACCGGCCCTTGCGGACCAATTCGGGCGGGAGCTCGCTGATGGAATTGGCCGTGGCGATCACATAGACCGCTTTCTTGCGCTCCTGCAGCCAGACCAGAAAACTGGCAAACGCCCTCGAGATCGCGCCGCTCGCCTCGCGGCCCGAGACCAGGGAGGCGCTGAAGCCTTTTTCGATCTCGTCAATCCAGAGCACGCAGGGCGAGATGGATTCCGCCAGTTGCATGGCGCGCCGGATATTGACCTCGGGCGGAGCGAGGTAGCTGCCCAGGACCAGGCTCGAATCGAAACGGAGAAGCGGGAGTCGCCAGAGATTGGAAACGGCCTTGGCGCAGAGGCTTTTGCCGCAGCCTTGGATCCCGAGCAGGAGCAGCCCGCGCGGCTCGGGCAGCCCGTATTTTCTGGCCTCCGCGCTGAAGGCCCGGCTCCGGCTCTTGAGCCAGTCTTTTAACAGGTCCAGCCCGCCCAGCTCCTCCAGGTCTTCGTCCACCTGGTAAAACTCAAGCAGGTTCTGCTGGCGAATGATCTGCTTCTTCTGGGAAAGGATCGCGTCCAGATGCTCGTCCTGAAACTCCGGATGCTCGGTCAAGGCGCGCAGGAACACCCGCTGCGCCTCGCGCTCGGTCATGCCCAGCGCGGCCCGGACCATTTTCTCCTTGAGCCCGGCATCCAGCTTCAGCGGCTTGGCCCGGCTCTTGCCCAGCGCAACGATGATCCCCTCTAGAATCTTGCCCAGCTCGGCCGCGGCCGGCGCGGGAAGATCGAGCGTGACCAGGTCCTTTTCCAACTCTACCGGAATCCGCGCCACCGGCGACACCAGGAAAACAACCTGCCGGCGCCGGACCAGGGTCGGATGGAGTTCGCGCAAGGCCCGCACCACATAGGGGTCGTCCAGGAAAGGATGGAAATCGTAAAAGATAAACCAGGCCGGGTCCGGATTATTGACCACTTCCTGCAAGGCCGCTCCGCCGACCCCCGCGGCCGCCCCTTGTTCAATCCCGCGCGCGGCCGACCAACCGACAATTTTCGTCTTGGCTTCTTGCGCCAGCTTTTCCAGCATCCGTCTCGCCCGGTCTTCCTCGAAACTCAGAAGATAGATCAAATGATGCCCGGACGAGATCAGCAGTCGCAACTCTTGTTCCAGCGCCTTCATGCGTTTATCTTACCATTATCTTGAATTTCTCTAAAATTCGCGGAACGCGATCAGGAAACGGCCCCGGTTTTCTTCCGCCAAAGTCTCCGGGAAAAAAACATTGCAGCCAGACCGAGCAGGCTTGCGAGCGATCCATAAAGCCCGATCCGGAACGAGACCGGCGCGTAAATAAATTTTACCGCGTGGTTTCCGGACGGAAGAAACACCGCGCGGAAAGCGTGATCGGCTCGGAAGATGCGCGCGGGCTTGCCGTCCAGTTCCGCCTTCCAGCCCGGATAGTAGGTTTCGCTGAGGAACAGCCAGCCATAATCCTGGGTTGAGACCTGCGCCAGGAGCTGGTCGGGCCGGTCCCTTTTCAGGGAAACGCGGGAAGGCCGGCCGGATTGGGTTCCCGGCGGCGAGGCCGGGAAGGCGAGCATTTCGGGATCGGAGGAAAGCAGGGTGGTGCGGTAGTCGAAACTGCCGCGCTCCATTATGGAAAGCACTTTGGCCTCGGAATCCAGGACCGCCAGCCCGGGCGTGAAAAAAGCCCGGGGCAGGGCATTTTCGTTTTCATAAATATAAAGGGGCGCCGAACTCAGTTCCTTCACCCCGGCGGGCAATTTGGCAAAGGGCAGTTTCAGCCGGGAGATGAGCCAGCGGACATTGAGCAGGTCGAGCAGGTATGCCCGGGAGGGCGGGACCTGGAGCAGGTTTCGGGCCGCGCCCTGGCTGTAGAAAACCAGTTTCCCGCCCTTTTTCTCCGCGATTTCCGGGAGTAGCATGGCCAGCACCTCCACATATCTTTTCACCGGCGCGCGACTCCAGGAATCCAGGGTCGCGGCTTTGAGGATCAGGCCGGCGGAAAAGGGCAGTTGCGCGTCGGCCGGGAGGGCGCCGGCGATGAAATATCTGGAGTCGGGATCGGTGTTTGCGACGGTGGCTTGGAGCTGCGGGTGGATTTGGAAATGTTGGTAGTCGGTGGCCGGGAAATGGAGGAACGCCCAGGCGTAGAGGTCGAAGGCGGCAAGCGGAAAGACGATCCATTTGAGGGGGAAGGCCCGGGGCAGGAAAATCAGCGCGAGGACCATTATGGAAACCAGGACCCGGAGTTCGAAACCGCCCCCGGTAAAGGTTTTTCTGAAGAAGATTCCGGCCGCGAGCGTGAGTGCGGCGAAGGCGATGAGGATCAGGAGCTGAGGCCGGGAGAGCTTGCCGCGGCTGGAGCCCAGGATCCGGTCCAGGCCGATCCCGGCGATGGCAAGGAACACGAGTTCGAGCGCGGGCAGCAGGCGCACGGGCATGATGCTCTGGCCGATTACCGGGATGCCGAAGATGAACCGGTGGAGGAACGGCACGAGCAGGAAGAAACTGTAGATTGCGGCGATGATGAAAATCCAGCCGAGTTTCCGCAGCCGTTTCTCCTTTAGCGCGATCAGGAAGCCGAACAGGGGCAACAGCCCGAGATAAAACTGGTTCATGCCTTTCAAGGTCTGGGACTGCCAGGACGACATGGGGAAGGGATAGAGCAGCGAGCCGGTCACTCCCAGCAAACCGAGGACCACGCTTTTGGGCGGGAGCGAGATCATGATTTCGCTCCCGGCGCGTATGGAATTGTGGACCAACTCGAGGGCGGGCAAAAATTGCGCGAGAAAAATCAGCCCGGAGAGCAAGAGCGCGAGCCCGATCAGGAGCAAGGCTTTGCCGCCGCTTTTGAGAATTAGTTGCAGACCCATAAGTGTGAGCAGCCCGAAAACGGCAACCTCCAGATCCCCTCCGTAAAGGCACAAGGCCGCGGCCAAAATCAAGCCGAGAAAATTGAGCCGGCTAGGGTTGCGGCCGAGCCGGATTCCGAACAGGAACACGAGCGGGAGCCAGGCGGCGCTGTAGAAGCTGGCGGAGAAATTCAGGTTGGTGAACAGGAACCCGGCAAGGGTGTAAGCCAGGCTGCAGATCAGCGAGGAATTTTCCGACGCGCCGAACTGCCGGAAGAGGAAATAGCTGCCGAGCGCCGCGATCAAGAGGTGCAGGAGAACGGCCAGACTCATGGCCAAGGGGAAATCGAAGAGCAGGTAAAGAAAATTGAGCGGGTAGAGCGCGTTGGCATGGGCGAAAGCGAGGAACGGGGTCCCGCACAGGTCATAGGGGTTCCAGAGCGGGAAGGAATTATAGGTCAGAAAGCTGTCCCGCAAAAAATGGTAATACGGGTTCCACTGATAGGCCAGGTCCTGCGATTCCGGAATACCCAGGGCCGGCCGGCCCGCGATCAGGTTGGGCAGGAACAGCAAAAAAATCAGGACCGCGAGCAGACCCGGCATCAACCATCCGCGAAACTTTCCGCCCTCACTCATTTTTTCAATTATATGCCGATTGCCGGAAAATGCATCGAGCGTTCGGTCAACGGTTAACGGTCAACGGTGCACGGTCGGTGAACCGTGAACCGTGCACCGTGCACCTGATTACCTGGGCCGAGGCATCACCGGCCAGTCAATGAGCGGCTTGGTTCCGAGGGTGGTCTTCAATCCCGGAGTAAAGTTCACCTCGAGCCGCTCGTCTTTATTGAGCAGGAACTCGTAACTTTGGGAACCGACGGATAAGCGATATGCCCCGGGCAGCAGTTCTTTGAGGGAAGCCGCGCCATTCGCGTCAAGGGTTGCCTGATAATGGTTATTCGCATTGTATTTATCCACCACCGCGATTGGCATGGATGCAATTGCTTTGCCGTCTTTGCTCAACTTCAAGTCCAAGTTAAATCTCGGCTTGGGCGAGATGCCTTCCGCCGGCGAAAATTTACCAGCGTCTTCCACTACCACGAAGTGGTCCCAGTTCTCGCAAAGGACCCTGCCCTCTCCGGATTTGACCGTCATATATAAAGTGTAGTGTTTCGGCTCCGTGGTTGCGGGCGCTTCAAAGTTCACCGTCCCGGCGATCAAATGGCTGTCGGCCGGGATGTCCACCTTGAATTCGCCTTTATCCGCTTGCGCAACCGCTTTGCCGTGGCCGATGGTAGCGGTGACCGGCGGATTTTTCGGCGCGGTGCGCATGGTCGCCTCGACCACCTCAGCGATGGCGCCGGCCACGCCCTTGGCTTTGGTCGCGCTGGCGGACGGGACCTGGTCGCACGACTCCTTGCACCCGACAATGAAAAAACTGTCGGTTTCCTCCACCAGCCGCCACTCCACCTTCGCGCCCGGGTATTCATAATAGGTATCGTTCATGACATGCACCGGGATGGCGATCTGCTCGCCCTGCGAATAAATATTTTTCGGCACGCGCGTCGCCACGAGCAGCGGGCTGTAAGATTGTTTCACCCACGCCATGGCCAGGCGGTCCTCCAGGTTATAGTCCGCGATCCCGAAATTCACCGACGGCCACCACTCGTTATACATCCACTGCAGGACCGACCCGGTCGGGTGATATTTGTTCTCGCGGTTGATCTCGATGTGATATTTGTTGACCACCGCCTGGTAGAGTTGGGTCGCGAACGCCCAATCGTTGTAGTTGTCATAACTCACGGTCTTGCCGGTATAGAGTTCCTCGATCGGGAACTGGAGCGCGTGATATTCCCACTCCGCGCGCGCCTCCGGCGTCTTGACCGGCCACCAGCCCTCGAAATAGTTCATCACCGCGGCCATGGAATATGGGACCGACTCGGAGCCGAATTCGAGCGGAAAGGCCTCGGGGGCGGCGATCAAGCCCCAGTAGGCGCCGGTGTACCAGCCGTAGTAAGTGGTCGAGTCGGTGATCTTGCCGCCGGTGCGGTGGATCGGAATGGTCGGGTTGAGCGCGCGCGCGATCGCAGTGATCTGGTTGTCAATATTAAGATTGAGCGTCGCGTCATGGAACTGCGGCATCTTGTCGCCTTCCGAATAGGGTTTGCTCGGACAGAAATTCCCGTGGAACAGTTCCTTCTCGCCGAACTCGATGTGGAAACTCTCGTCGTGCATGCTCCACCAGAAGATCGAGGGGTGGTTGTAAAGATACCAGAGCGCCTCGGTGGCCATCCGGCCGATCACTTGCTCGTTGTTGGTCAGCGTGGGATCGCCGTTGGGCCGCACGAAATCGCACGGGCTGAACCCCCAGATCAGGGTGAAGTTCTGGAGGATGACCATGCCCTCGCGGTCGGCCTTTTCATATACGAACGGCGGCTCCTGATGATCGTGGATGATCAGCACATCCATGTTGTTGTCCTTGAGCTTCGAGAAATAGTCGTCCAGGTAGCGGTCGGTGTACTGAGAAAAATA
>CAIUDS010000226.1 GCA_903897985.1 uncultured delta proteobacterium | reverse complement strand
GTGAGCAGGCAAGAGTGCCTGCTCCCCAAGAGAAGATAATGTCGCGCAAGTACATTATATTAATCGGCGACGGCATGGCCGACGCGCCCAAGGATTTCCCGGACGGGAAAACCCCGCTGGTCGCGGCCAAAAAGCCGAACCTCGATTTTATCGCGCAGGCCGGGACGCTCGGGCAGGTCCGCACCATCGCTCCGGGCCAGAACCCCGGCTCGGATGTGGCCAACATGGCCATCCTCGGCTACGACCCGGTCAAGTATTACACCGGCCGCGCGCCGATCGAGGCCGCGGGCCTGGGCCTCTCGCTCGCGCCGAACGAGGTCGCGTTCCGCTGCAACCTGGTCGGGCTGCGGACGGAGGACCAGGAATTGGTGATGGACGACTATAGCGCGGGGCATGTCACGGACGAGGAAGCGCAAGAGCTGATCAAGGTTTTGAACGAGAAGCTCGGCAACGCGCGGATAAAATTTTATGCGAGCGTGAGCTACCGCAACCTTTGCATTGTCAAAGACATTGACCCTTACGAGGTTCACCTCCCGCCGCCGCACGACATCACCAACCAGCGGCTCTGCCATCATCTTCCCGGCCCGGTGCTGAACCCGGTGGAGAAGCTGGTGATGGACATGATCGCGGAGAGCCAGAAACTGTTCAAGGTTCATCCGGTCAATGAAAAACGGTGGGAGGCCGGCAGGAAGACGGTGGATTCCATCTGGCTCTGGGGCCAGGGCAAGGCGCCGGCGTTCACCACTTTGAAGGAGCGCGCGAATATTTCCGGCGTGGTGATCGCCGCGGTGGACCTGATCCGCGGCTTGGGCAAGCTGGCCGGACTCGAGATCGTGAAGGTGCCGGGCGCGACCGGCTACATTGACACCAATTACGCGGGCAAGGTGGCCGCCGGTCTCGAAGCGCTGGCAAAGGGCGCGGATCTGGTTTATCTTCATGTCGAGGCGCCGGATGAAGCCGGGCACGCGGGAGATTTGCAACTGAAGATCAAGGCCATCGAAAGGTTTGACGAACGGATCATCGGGCCGATGCTTGAGGGTCTTAAAAAATATCAGGACTGGATCATGCTGGTCATGCCCGATCATACCACCCCGGTCCGCATCCGGACGCACCATGACGACCCGGTGCCGTTTGTGGTGATCACCGGCGCGCAAATTCGGGCGGGCAAAAAGCAGAAACGGATTTACAGCGAGGCCGACGCGCAAAAAACCGGGATCATGGTTGAAAAGGGATTTGAACTGCTGGATCGCTATTTTTTCGGCAAGTAAGACATGGCCAAAGTAGTCGTCATTGAAAGTCGGTGCAAGAGTTGCGAGATCTGCGTGTCGGTGTGCGCGCGCTCGTGTCTGCGCATCTCCGAGAAACACAACCAGGCCGGATACTTCGTGGTCGAGTTCCTGGGCGACGACAAATGCACCGGGTGCGCCTTGTGCGGCGAGATGTGTCCGGACCTGGCGCTGCAGATATATAAGTGAACTGATTAAGCCGATTAAATTGATTAAAAAGATTAAATGGACGAAAGCTACTGTGGTGCAGGGTTCGAGCGACTGATGGAGAGAGAAGGTGTGCGCAAATAGATTCGAAAATCTGAGCGAGTGGCAAAAAGCCCGGGAGCTTACTCGGGAAATCTATTTGCTTACGGGCAAAGAGGATTTTGCCAAAGAATGGGCGCTTAGCAATCAGATGCGAAGGGCGGCCATTTCCATCCAATCAAACATCGTGGAGGGCTTCGAGAGCGTCGGGAACAAGAAATATATCCAGTTCCTCGGCATCGCCAAGGCCTCCGCGGCCGAGCTTCGT
>CAIUDS010000225.1 GCA_903897985.1 uncultured delta proteobacterium | reverse complement strand
TCTCCCGCCCACCAATCTGCCGGTCCCGATCCCGCTCTGGATGGTTTTCTTTTGGGGAGAGATTTTTGTTTTCTTCCGCAAGCTCACTCGGTTCGGACCTTTTCTGGGTGAACTGCCGGGATTCAAACACCTGATTGATTTTCCTCTTGTCCTTGACTTTATAACCGCAATCACGTTTCGGATGATTATATATCGCACCGCGAGCAGATACTGGCTCCCCGATGCCCTTTACGCCGCCATCCTGGTGCTTCGGCTCCTGCTCGCGCCGCCCAAATCCAATGAGCGCAAGCTCATGCTCGCGATCGTGATCCTCGGGCCCATCTACGAAATCTTCCTGATCAAGTCCGGCCTCTACCTCTACCAGACCGGGGTGGTCTTCGGCATGCCGCTTTGGCTGATCATTTACTGGGTGTTCGTGATCCGGTTCCTCAAAGCCATCATTGACCGGATCGAGTCTTACCTGTAAAGCTTCAGATTTTGCCGTCGCCGATCATTTTTTCCGCGGTGCGCGAGAGCAGGGCCACCATCAGGATGAGGGGCTTGAAGCGTTCGTCCGCGGTGTGGCCTTTGACATAGCGGTAATAAATCTGCTGGACCACCACCGCGATCTTGAACTGGGCGAAGATGACATAGTAGGCGAGTTTCTTGAGGTCGCGGCCGGTGAGTTCGGCGTAGCGGTCCGCGAGTTTGCCGCGGGAATAGCTGCCCGGCTGAAAAGTCGGACCAAAGGCCGCGCCTTTTAATTCATCCGGATCGTCCGCATTGACCCAGTAGCCGAGCGCAATGCCGAGGTCCACCAGCGGATCGCCGATGGTGGCCATTTCCCAGTCGAGCACGCCGATGATTTTGGTGAGGTCGTTCGGGTCGAGGATCAGGTTGTCGTATTTATAATCGCCGTGGACCATGGTCGGAGGCGGAGATGGGGGCAGGTTCTTCTTGAGCCAGTCAATCACGCGGATGATTTCCGGGATGTCGTCGGTCTGCGAGCCGGTGTAGCGGTCGGCCCAGCCGTTGACCTGCCGGGAGAGGAACCCTTCGGGTTTGCCGAACGAGCCCAGACCGGCCTGAACATAATCCAGGCTGTGAAGTTCGGCCAGGCTTTTGACAAAGGACTCGGAGAGACCGGACGCGATTTCGGGCGTGAAGTTCATGCCCGCAGGCAAAGCCCTCCTTAGGATCACACCCTTGATCCGGCTCATTACATAAAATTTAGCGCCGATGATTGACTCGTCCTCGCAGAACACGATCGGCTCAGGCACCTTGGGATAAATTGGATGCAGGGCCTGAAAGATTTTCCATTCCCGGCCCATGTCATGCGCGGTCTTGACCTTGCTCCCAAACGGCGGCCTCCGCAAGACCAGTTCGCGCTCTCCGATCTTGAGCAGATAGGTGAGGTTCGAGTAGCCGGAGGGGAACTGGGAGACTTCAATCTCGCCGGTCAACCCGGGAATTTTATCCGCCAAATATTTTTTTATTTTCTCGAGGTCCAGCTCCTCGCCCTTTCTCACCGGCCGGGACTGGTCAATAAAATTTTCCATCAATGCCTCCCAAGAACCATATTTTTCACCGCAGAGACGCAGAGGGACACGCGGTGTCCCACGCAGAGAATACTAATTTTATCTTTCTTTGCTCCGTGTCCTCTGTGGCCTCTGTGTTTAAGTCCTTGCACCACATCTCAAACCACGCTGTCTTTTACCACAG
>CAIUDS010000224.1 GCA_903897985.1 uncultured delta proteobacterium | reverse complement strand
CTTTCCCCCTTTTCTGGACCCAATTTTACCCTCAAAACCTAACTTAACTACCTGTCCAGTTTTTGGGGGGAAGCTCAGGGATGCATTTAAGAATGAGCGTGCTCGGATCTCTCTTACTAAATTCAGTTGTTTTAGCTCTTAGCTTGATTCTATCCTTAATAATTATATTCAGATACAAAAGTGATATAAAATACTTTAAATTATATATTGCTATCATTGAATTGGCGCTGCTTTTATTGTTTTATTTCGTAGCAGTTCCATTTATATACAAATTCAATCCATTTTTCATATAGAGGACCGGATCTCCTTAAAAGCCTGGTGCTCTTTGTGGTCACCGTCATCTTCCGGGAAGCCCCGAGGGTCAGACCTTTAGTTAAAAGATAACGATTGAATGGTTCTTTGAAAATCTGCTGACATCATGATCCGGCGGCCGCCGCGTCGCCTCCGTCTATCAACTCGTGACCAATTACAACCGCGCCGGGCTGGGCTGCTCCATGATCGGGGACAAAGCAACTTACGCCTCTCCGAAGGAAATTCTATTCGGTTTCTTCATTGTTTTTATCATCCTTTTGCTCAAAAATTACGGCTGGCGCGCCTGCGAAATCAGGCGCTCGAGTTCGGGCTTGAGTTCCGCCCGGTTGGGTTTGAGAAATTTCAAGGCATTTTCAAAAGCCGAGAGCGCGTCCGGCTTTTGGCCTTGCTTCATTTTCGCCAACCCCAGGTAATACCAGGCCAGGTCATACTTGGAATCCAGGGCCAGGGTTTTCCGGATCCATTCCTCGGCCGCGGCCGGCTTCCCCATTTTGATCAGCACCACCCCGACTTTGAGGGCATTATCCGGGAACCCGGAGTTCAGTTCATAGGCTTTTTGAAAGTTCTTGAGCGCGTCCGGATAAAGCCCGTATTTTTCGTAAATCAGGCCCAGGTTGTAATAGGAATTTTCCATCTGAGGATCGAGCGCGAGCGCCTTTTGAAATTCGAGCGCGGCCCCGGCGAAATCCCCGAGCGCGTAATCCAAGTCCCCGAGGTTGTTGTGAGCGAGCGCCGATTTCGGGTCGAGCTTGATCGCGGTCTCGAACTCGAAGCGCGCGAGCTCGTTCTTGCCCAGGTTCCGATAAACCGTGCCCAGGTTCACGCGCGCCTCCGCATCGTTCGGGTCCAACGAGACCGCTTGTTGCAGATATTTCTCGGCCAGGTCCAGCTTGCCCAGGTCCATGTAAATGGCGCCCAGGTTGAAAACCGTGGCCGGCTCGCCCGTGCGGAGCTGGTCGGAGAGCATGTAATATTTGACCGCCTGGTCATCCCGGCCTTCGCGCGCGTATTCGTTGGCCAGCTCGCCCGCGACCCGGGGCAGGTCCGGCGCCTGCTGGAAGGCGTCTTGATAAAGGCGCAAGGGACTCTGCCAGACGCGGCCCCGCTGCTGGATGATCAGGAGGTAGCACGCCAGAATGATGCCGAGCCCGGCCAGAGCCCAGCCCCGCCGGTTTCTCAGCGCGGCCTCGGCCAGGGCGGCCAACATGACCGCGGGCATGAGCAGCGCCGGGTAAAAGGCGCGCTCGCTCACGAGCACATTGAGCGGCACGATGCTCGAGGTCGGGGCCAGGACCATAAAATAAAATCCGGTCAAAAAGCCGAATGGGGCAACCTTGCTCTTCGGACGGAAAATCGCATAGATCGCCAACACGCCCAAAACCAAAATCCCGGCCAGACTCAAAATCACTTTGGGGTCCCACAACGACTTCTCCACTTGCAGGGTGTGCTCGATGCTTACCCGGGCCGGTTCGAGGAATAGCCCGAGGTACCAGAAATAGGATTTGAGTTCGGTGAAAAAATTTTCCGCCACGCTCCGGGGCAGATAGCCGCCGCTGATGATCCGGCTGAAAAAAACCTGCCGCAGATACAAATAGCCCGCGAGCAGAACCAGCATGGGCGCGAGCAGGCCCGCGAGCCGGGAAAGTTTCGGTCGCGTTTCCGCTTTGGAAAAAATCCAGTAATAAAGAAAGGCGATGCCCGGAAAGACCGCCGCGGTCTCCTTGCTCAAAACCGCCAGGGCGAAAAACAGGTTGGCCAGGACTATCCAGATCAGGCCGGACTTTCCCCGGTCGTTGTTTTCGATCAGGCGTGAGACCGCCCAAATGCCGGCCAGCAGGAAATTAAGGAGCAGGATGCTGGAGCGGCAGTTGAGATAGTTTATGTTTTCCCCGGCCGCGGGATGGAACGCGAAGAGCAGACTGCCGAGCCAAGCGAGCTTCTCGTCGTTGCAGGTGCGCCGGATCAAAATAAAAGCCAGGATCACATTGAGCAGGTGCAGGAGCAGATTGGTCAGGTGCCAGCCCCAGGCGCGCCAGTGATAGAGCTGGTAATCGAGCGCGTAGCTCACGAGCAGCATCGGCCGGTACATGGCCGCGCGGGACTTGGACGAGAAGGTTCCGGGGTCGTGGAAAAATCGCGGAATGTTTTTGACCGAGACCAGCCAGGTGTTGTTCCGGATCGAGTGGTAATCGTCATAGTAAAAGTCGCCCGGGAGAATCGCGGCATAGCCCGCGAAATAAACCAGCAGAAAAATTATCCCAACAAATTTCTTCATCTGAACTTGCCGGCAAACTCTTGCAATAAATTTTCCAATGCGGCTTCCGCCTCATGCAACTCGGCCGCGTTCTCGAACTCCGAGCCCAGCGAGTTTAAAATCTTGTCATGGCGGCTGCGCCCGCGACCGAGCGCTGAGTAATCAATCCGATGGATCAGATATTTTCCTTCTTGAAAAATATATTTCCCGAACCGCAGCGGGTTCCGCGCCCATTTCCAGCTTTCCTTTAGGCCCAGATACCGCTGAAAAATCTCCAGCAGTTTCGGATCCTTGCCGATTGTTTCCGGCCTGACCTCCTGAAAAACCATCCCGCTTGCCATCTTAAAGAATTCCTTGACTAAATCAAGGTCGGTCAGGCATAACCCGTAAAGATACCAGTCCGCCGCGGCCGAGGCCGCCAGTTCCGCCTCGCCCTCGCTAAGATAAAAATACGCGGTGCAGCGCGCCTGATCGCAGGTCTCGCGGCCGTGATGCGAAATGCCGCGCAGGTTGTTCCCGTTGTTCAGACCCGGATGCAGGAGGCAGCCCACGCGCTTTTGGCCGTTGCCGATGAAGCCGAGGAACTCGCAGTTGTAAATCACCGGATATAAAATTTTCGGACGCCGCGAAAAAATTTCCGGCTTCAGCTTGAGCAAATCGGAATCGGTGCGGTCGGATTTCAAGTATTGTTCGGTCTGGAACTCCAGGACTTCCCGCGCCAGTTCCCTCGAGCAGCCCACCCAGTTATACATCCCGCAGCAGGCCGCGCAGGACGCGCAACCTTGATCCGGCTGACAATATTTGAAATCCGCCATGTCCTCAAATTTTAATCGTTTTAGGGCGCGGCCTCAATCCGCCTTGCGGCTGACCGTCTAACACTTTTTCTTTAGTTTCTTTTGGACTTGATTTCTCTTATTTTT
>CAIUDS010000223.1 GCA_903897985.1 uncultured delta proteobacterium | reverse complement strand
TTTTGCCCGGCGCGAAAAAGCCCGACCTCGCCATCGGGTATTCGCATGTTCCCGAACATGCTTGGAACTGGGAATACAAATGGACTTGGCAAAAACCGCATACCAAGCCCAAGCTCAAGGACCTCCAGCCCCTGATCAAGGGCAACAACACCGGCGAACGCACCCAACTTATCGCGCGCGATCTGGTCCGACAAAAGGTTGACTTCGATGTCATCCATCTCGATCATTTGAAGCCGGGACAGCTCGAGCAATACAAGGTGATCTTGATCCCGGCCACGACTTATGATCCCGGCCCCGCGGAAAAAATGGTGAAAGGGCAGGGGACCTGGAAGCTTTACCTGGGACCGGAGGATCACGACTATCGGCTTGATTATTTCCAGGGCCAGGGCGTGGTCTTGCGCCAGGCCTGGGCCGACGCGCCGGAAACGGATGTGGTCGCACGCGACTATGGCTCGCTCCGTCCGCTCATTCTCGGCATTGCCAACCGCGCGAAGAAAAAAGAATTCCAAGGCGTGGTCCGTTTCCATCAGGGCCAGGATCAACTCGAGGCCGTGATCGGCCCGGCCGCCATCGGTTTTGTCAGCATTGAGCGCGGGAACCTGCGCGCCGCGCTGATTGACGCGCCCAGCGGGAAAGGCCAATACCGGCTGGGGAACGATCGGATGTCGTTCAGCGGGACCTTTGCCGCGATCGCGGTGGCGAACGGTTGCGCCATTGTGAGCGCAAAGGACAAGGGAATGGTGACGATCAAGTCCGGCCTGCTTGAGCAGCCGCTCAAGTTGGTGCGGCTGCGCATTGACGGGAAAAGCGAGGACGCCGTTTTCAATTTTAAGGACGGCGAGTTAAGTTTCGACTATGATCCCGGCTCCGGCCCGAGCCTCGCGGATTTGTATGTCGCGCTGCCCGAAGGCATGACCCTCGAGCAGGCCTTGGGGGATTACCTTGAAAAAACCGGCGGCTGATCTTGCAAAGATGCCGGGATTAGCGGATTATCAATTCACGAACTCCAGATGAAGATGGTTTATTATTATCCGGCCCGCTTTCCGGTCACCATGTATGGGGGCACGCCCCGGGTGATCCAATGGCTGATCCCGGAGATGCTCAAGCTCGGCCACCAGGTCTATTTGATGGCGCTTCCCGGCTCGACCTTTCCCGGGGTCGAAATCATCCCGGTCCCCGAAGGCTCCCGCCCGGAGCAAATCGTGGGCCGGGTGCCGGCGGACGCCGACCTCGTTCATCTTTTTTCTTACAAGACCTATATGGATTTCAAGAAGCCCCTCTTGATCACTTTTGACCGGCTCGGTTACATCCCCAACCTGCATCCCAACACCGTCTTCATCGGCAAGAAGCACGCCGCGTTCCACCATTCCAAATATTATGTCTATCACGGCCTCGCTCTGCAGGAATACCCGGTGCGCGAGCAAAAGGAGGATTTCCTGGTTTTCATCGCCCCGGTCAATTCCTTCAGCAAGAACCTGGAGGGCGCGATCCGGGTGGCCCGGGACGCCGGGATCCGGCTGGTGATCGCCGGCGGCTACCGGTTCAGTCTGAGCCGGAACCTGGAATCCGTCGGCATCATCGGCGAAACCCGGAAGCGAGACCTGCTCCAACGCGCCAAAGCCCTGATCTTCCCCGTCCTGTGGGACGAAGCCTTTGGACTGGTCATGATCGAGGCGCTCGCCTGCGGCACTCCGGTAATTGGGACCTCTCGGGGGGAAATCCCGGAAGTGGTCAAGCCCGGATGCGGCTTTGTCTGCAACAGCCACCGCGAAATGGTGGAGGCGGTGAAAAATCTCGGTTCGATTCGTGCCGCCGATTGCCGCCGCCGGGTCGAGGAATTTTTCAATGCCCGGCGGATGGCCGCGGAATATGAGGGCTATTACCGCAAAATCCTGGAGCGCGGATATTTTGACCCGGACCACCGCCCC
>CAIUDS010000222.1 GCA_903897985.1 uncultured delta proteobacterium | reverse complement strand
GGAACAGGGAAGCGCCGGCCATGGAGAACATGTTGCCGAAATTGGCGCTGGTGGCCATGAACACATATTTCAGGGTGTTGGCGAAAGTCCGGCGGCCCTCGCGGATGCCCCGGGCCAAAACCCCCAGGTCATGTTCGAGCAAAACGATGTCCGCGGCTTCCTTCGCTACATCCACGGCGCTGTCCACCGAGATGCCCACATCCGCGGCGTGTAAGGACGATGCATCATTGATCCCGTCGCCAATGAAGCCGACCACGCACCCGGCTTTTTTCAGGGCCAGGATGATCCGCTCCTTCTGGTTCGGCTCCACCTCCGCGAACACCTTGACCCGGGTCACTTGGTCCATCAGCGCCTCGTCGCTCATCGCCCTCAGTTTCGCGCCGGTGAGGATACCCGCGTCCTTCACCCCCACCTGCCCGGCAATATGGGCTGCCACCAATTGGTTGTCCCCCGTGATGATTTTCATTTCCACGCCCAGGACCTCCAGGCTCGCGAGCGTCTCCGCAATGCCGGGCTTGATCGGGTCGTGGAAGACCAGGAACCCGAGAAAGATCATGTCGGTCTCGCAATCCTTGTTTATGACCGGGGCGTTGAATTCACGGTAAGCCACCCCCAAAGTCCGGAAACCGTTCCGGCTGAGTTCCTCATACTTTTGCAAAATCTTCTCACGAACCCCGGCAAGTTCGGCCACCTGCCCTTCCCCGCTCTCAACCTTCGAGCACACCGCGAGCACATTTTCGAGCGCGCCCTTGGTGATCATCAAACCCTTGCCATCCTTTTTCACCAGCACGGTCACCCGCTTGCGGAGAAAATCATACGGGACCTCGTCCAGCTTCGAGAAGCCGCCCACCTCGAGTTTATAATCCGACCGGATGGCCTGGTCAATCGGGTTCGCAAACCCGGTCTCGTAAAAGGCGTTGAGATAGGCGTAGAAAAGCACTTTGTCTTTTTGCGTTCCCTGCGGGTCGAGCGCGGAATGGATTTTGACCACCCCCTGGGTCAGGGTGCCGGTCTTGTCCGAGCAGAGCACATTCATGCTACCGAAATTTTCGATCGCGGCCAGCCTTTTGACAATGACCTTGACTAGGGCCATGCGCTTGGCGCCGTGGGAGAGGTTGATGCTGATGATCGCGGGCAGGAGTTGCGGGGTCAGCCCGACCGCGAGCGCCATCGAGAACAGAAAGGAATCCAGGACCGGCCGATGAAAATAAACATTGATGGCAAAGACCGCGACCACCAGCAGTAAAGTGACTTCCATCAGGAAATATCCGAACCGCCGGACCCCGTGCTCGAATTCGGTCTCGGGCGGCCGCAGTTTCAAACGCTCGGAAATTTTTCCGAACTCGGTCGAGAACCCGGTATGAACCACCAAGGCCCGGGCCTGGCCGCTGACCGTGTGCGTGCCCATGAACAGGGTGTTCAAGCGCTTGGCGATCCCGGCTTCCGACGCGGTGGTCCCCGCGGCCTTTTCCACCGGAAAGGTCTCGCCGGTGAGCGCGGCTTCGTCCACGAACAGGTCCTTGCTCTCGATGATCGCGCAATCGCCCGGGATCACATCGCCCGCCTTCAGTATAACCACATCCCCCGGAACCACTTCCTCGATCGGGATGTCTACCGGGTTTCCGTCCCGCAGAACCGTGGCCTGGACCTGGACCATTTCCAGCAGCTTCGCCACCGCCTTGGCTGCGCCCCGCTCTTGCAAAAACCCCAGCAAGCCGCTGATAAAAATGATCGCCAAAATGATCGCGGCGTCGGTGGTGTCTTTGAGGAACGCGGATAGTCCGGCCGCGAAGACCAGAATCAGGATGATCGGGCTTTTGAATTGGGAGAGGAACAGCGTGAAGGAATCGGTCCGCTTCTCGGGCTTCAAACGGTTGGGGCCATAAGTTACAAGCCGTTTTTTTACCTCGGCGTTGCTCAACCCCTGCGCGGAACTTTTCAGCTCCTGAAGCAGTTGCTCCGAACTTTTGCTCCAAAACGGTTTTGCCGGTTCAGCCATTTTTTATTAGATGCCCCTGCCCTTCTGCAAAGCGGCAGCCGGGTTATTTAAGGAACCGGATGGTCAGGGGGTAGCGGAATTTTTCTCCTTTTTCCGCGAGGCTCACCGCCCGCGCCACCTCGATGATCCCGAAGATGACCAGCCCGACCAAGATGGGGATCCCGACCAGGACCATGCAGAGCAGACCGGCGGCAATCATATAGATAGTCAGGCTGATCTGGAAATTAAGGGACTCCTTGGCCTGGTCGTCCACAAACGGCATTTGGTCCTTTTTGGCCAGCCAGACCACCAGCGGTCCGAAAATATTCCCGTGCGGGAATACAAAATCGGCGAGCGCGGACAAATGGCAGAGCATCCGCCAGTTTTTCTCCTGCGCAAACCAACCTTGTTTATTGGCCCCGGTTTCGGTCATCTCTATTTTATTATACGCGCAAGCGATTGACAGCAAAACCGGAATCGGCTAAAGAAGATGGGGATGGCAAAGAAGGAATCACTGAAGCGGTTCGGGGTCTCGATGGAAGATGAACTCCTGCGCAAGTTCGATCAATATCTGGAGCAGCATAAATACCGGAACCGCTCGGAGGCGCTGCGGGATCTGGTGCGAAAGTCATTGGTGGTTGAGGAATGGGACCACAATCGCGAGACCGTGGGCGCGATCACCCTGATCTACGACCACCATACCCCGGGACTGTCCCAAAAGTTGAACAGCCTCCAGCACGACTTCTCCGGCCAGGTTATCGCGTCCACCCATGTCCATCTTGACCACCACCACTGCCTCGAGGTGATCGTTGCGCGGGGCAAGGCGCGGAAGTTGAAGGAACTCGCGGACCGCTTAACCGCTCAGCGCGGGGTTAAATACGGGAGCCTCACCGGCGCCACCACGGCCAAAGACCTGCCTTGAATTATTACGCGGGCTCCTTGCGTTTTGCGGTGAGGCGGAATTACTTTTGGGGAGGCGGGGTTGGGTTGGGGAGGCCTTTGGACTCGGGGGCTTCTTCCTGCTCGACCAATTCGTGTTGCTTTTTAAACAGGCTGTTGACCTGCCACTCGCCCAGTTGATAGATGGTGTCCCGGTCCGGCCGTTTCGCATAATAATCGGTCTTGTCTTTGATCTTGGCCCCGACCAGGAGGGTCAGATTCTTGCCCCCGACCAGCGAGATCGCGACGGATTTTGAGGGCTGAATCAGGCCGGCTTCCTCCAGAGACACCTCGGGAAAGCTGGAGGTCTTGAGCTTGGACAAGGTCTGACAAATGCCGTCCACCGCCCAGAGCGCCGCGGGTTTGTGTTCCTTGCCGGCCACGAACTCCCATTTGTTTTCCTTCAAGTTCTTTTCCAAGGTGTAGCTGGTGGTCCCATCCTGGACCTGGAGGCCTTTGCAGTCCGCCGCGGTGAAATCAAAAATGCCCTTGTCCTTCCAGCTATCATTGGCGCGGTCAAAGGTTGTGGTCAGGTTCTCGAACACCAGGCAAACCTTTTTGTCGTCGGCCTTGCGGTAATAGCTGCTGTTATACGCGGTCCCGCGCTTGCCCACGAAAAAATCGGCCAGCGTATCTTTGTCCCCGATCAGCTTGACCTCCAAGGCTTTGTCCGGGCCGAGATCAAACCGGTCAAATTCGCTTTCCGTGTTGCTGACTTCCTGGTTGCAGGCCAGCTTCTTGGTCGTGTCCAGCAATTTTTGCGCGGCCTCGGAGTCCGCGGCAAAATTCCCCTCGTTTTCAACCGCCCAGCCGGAATCGCGCCTGGTCAACGTATCCTTCCGCCCCGCCTGCCGGCTGATTTCAATCCGCTTGACCTGGTCCGGGTTGAAGCCCGGGAAGCTGAGCGAAGACGCGCTCTTGCTCTTTTCCGCCCGGGGCTGGAGCGCAAGTTCATAAATAAAGATGGCGGCCACGGCCACGATCAGCAAGCCGCCGGAAATCCAAACCCGCTGCTTCATTTTTCCGCCCCCTTGGCCGCCTGCGCCCAGGATTTTTTCTGGCGCCGCCGGAGTTGCAGCCGGGCAAAGCCGTAGGCGATTATTCCCACAGGCAGGAGCGCGGGTCCCAGGAGCCGGGCCAGCAACAGTTTGGCGATGGCGCCTTTGCTGCAATTGGTCTGGCCCAGACAGGCCACGATGTCCTGGTTATAGGGCTTTTCCGTGCTCACCCGGGCGCGGACCCCGATCAGCTTTCCGCCCAGGGTCATCCAGTCAACCGCGTTGAGCACGAAATTGAGATTGGAATTGCCGATGTTCGCATAATCCTCGCGCACGAACCGGCTGTTGCCCACCACCAGGATCGCGCTCTCCGGGCTTTGCTCCAGGCGCGCCGGAGGAACTTTTTCCGGTTCCGGTTCCTCCTCGCCTTCCTCGGTCTTGGGCTTTTCCGGTTTGGGGATTTCCTTGCCGGTATAGAAACTCTTGAACTTGCCCTGCAATAAAATGCTCAGGGTCCGGACCTTCTCGCCCATGCCCTCGAGCGGAATGGCCCGGGGCAGCTTGGCGGGCTCGAGCACGAACTGGCTGCCGGACTGGACCCAGGATTTGGGGGAAGTCTTGAGCAGCTCCGTCGCCTTGGCGTCGGGATTATTGCCCGAGCTTTCCACCGAACTGGGCCAGGGCAGCACCACCGAATCCAGTTGGTTGACGATCTGATGATCCGCGGCCAGCCCCAACTCCTTGAGCAGCGGGATGCTCACCTTGACCCAGAGCGGGTAATCCTGCACAATCTGGAACTCGCCCTGCTTCATGGCCACCTTTTCGTTCACCACATCCATGACCAGGTCGTGGTTGCGCTTCACGCCGTAGGACTCGAGCAGGTCGTCGAGGCCGT
>CAIUDS010000221.1 GCA_903897985.1 uncultured delta proteobacterium | reverse complement strand
GGTGAAGCAGGAACTGGAGCGAAAGCTTTCGGAGAAGATCCAGGTGAACCACCTGACCTTTTCCGGATCGGGCGAGCCCACGCTCCACCGCGACATTGGCGATTTGATCCGCTTTGCCAAATCCCGCTGGAAGCTGCCAATCGCGGTCATCACCAACGGCTCGCTGCTTTGGATGGAAGAGGTGCGGCGGGATTTGCTCGAAGCCGACCTTGTGCTCCCCACTCTTTGCAACGCCGACCCTGATAAATTCGAGAAGATCCACCGGCCCGTCCCGGGATTGAACCTGAAAAAAATAGTTGACGGGTTGGCGGATTTCCGGAAGGTCTATCGCGGCCAAATTTGGCTCGAACTTTTCGTGGTCAAAGGCATCAACGACCGCGAACAAGATCTGGAGGCATTGAGGCCGGCGCTTGCCCGGATCATGCCGGACCGGGTCCAGCTCAACACCTCGGTCCGGATTCCGAGCGAGGAATATGCGCTCAGCGTGGACGCCGAAACGCTGGAACGATTGGCGCGGGTCCTTGGCGAGAAGGCGGAAGTGATCGCCGAATTTCACGGTAAGGATGAGAACGCGGAAAAAAATGCGGATGAACAAGATGTTCTGAACTATCTGAAGCGCAGGCCCGGGACCGTTTCCGATATTTCCGCCGGTTTGGGCATCAGCCCGGATCGCGCGCGGCAATTGCTGCGCAGCCTTTTGGACGGAGGCAAAATCTCCAGCCGGATGTGGCAGGAACGCGAGGAGTATTTTGTGGTTTGATCGGAATTATTTTTTCGCCGCGGGATATCGGAACGACCTGCCCTCGGGCGAGACCAGCCGATAGCTTCCAGTCTGTCGCGTAATTTTCCAGCCCGGCCCCGGCGATAATTTGCCGTAGCCCGGAAGCTCGAGCGCGAACCGAGGCAGGATGATCCCGGAAACTTTGCCGAACTTCTCCACGATCTTGAGCGAGTCCGACAGCTCGGTGACGAAATGCGCCGCGCCCGGCGCGGGGTCGCATTGGAAAAGCTGATAAGGTTTGATCCCCAGTCCCGCCAGCTCGCGGAAAAGCGCGAGCAGGATTTCCACCCGGTCATTGATCCCCTTGAGCAGGACTGCCTGACTCAAAACCGGGATGCCCGCGGCGATCAGTTTTTTGGCCGCAACTCTGGTCTCGGGGCCGAGCTCGGCGGGATGATTAAAATGGCTGATGAACCAGACCTGCTTCTTGCTGTTTCTCAGAACGCGGATCAGCCCCAAATTTATGCGGCCGGGCTGGAAGCAAAGCGCGCGGCTGGCGATCCGGATAAGGTCCAAACCAGGCACTCTGCCCAGCCGCTTGATTAACTTTTCCAGATGGTTATCCGAAAGCACCAGCGGATCTCCCCCTGAAACGATTACTTCTTTTATTTCATCATGTTGCAGCAAATAGCTGACAATTATCTTGATGTCGGAATCGCTTATCATCCAGGCAGGTTCATTCCAAAGTTGCTTGCGAAAACAGAACCGGCAATGGCCAAAGCACTGGTTGGTCGCCAAGAGCACCGCCCGGTCCGGATACTTATGGATCAGCGCCCTGCCCTTCATGAATTTTCGCTCCTCCGAGAAGTCAAAGACGCCGATTGGTTCCAGCTCATCCGGTACCGGAACCACTTGCATCCTTAAGGGATCACCCAGGAGATTCCAATCCACTCTGCGGGCGAAAGATTTGGGAATCAGCAGGTAGTTGGAGCCCACATTTTTAGTCAAGTCCTTTTTGTGTAAATCAGATTTCATCCGCTTGAGGAGTTTAACCGGCTTAAAGTTTTATGCAAGACTTTCCAGGCGGGTCAATGCATCCCGAACCTGATGGTCTAACATTTTCACTTCCTCGCAATCAGCACATGCCTTGTCCCGCGCCCAAGGCGCTCTGGATTGCTGACTTCGGCGAAATCAGTCGCCTCATTCCCTGCGGTCCGGGGACGCATCCCTGGGTGGTTCCTATCCCCTTTTTGCGCCGGCCAAAAAAATAAGCCGAAATGCATTTTTCGCTTGACAAGGTTCTACAGTTATGCTATGGAATGTGGTATAGTCTGAAGTGCGCTGAAAGGCAGCCTGCTCGAGCTTTGACACTCGGGAAAAGTTGGCCGTTTTTTTGGAAAAGGAGGGCAAATGGCCGAATATAAATTTTGCGCAAAAGACCGAATCCACCCTGAAAATATTTCACCAAATGTCTCATGTCTGGGTCTGACCCCTTTGGCTTTTGTAAGAAAAATCAGCGGGTGGTGTTCACAATATATAAGGCCGGCGCGGCCTTTGGGGATACGGTGCACAGCACCACGGATGATTATGGCCGGGTCGCCGTGCCCAATGCCATTAATGTCACGGACGGCGACACCATGTCGGTTCATTCCGCCAGTCCGAACGGCTGGCTGGCCTATTGGAAAGGGGTGGCGGCGAGTTCGGTCAAGATCAAGATGCAGAGGCTGGATGCCAATTATAACTACTATGAACTACTTGAGGGCGGGACGGTATCGGCGACCATATCCCCAGACTTCAGCGACCGCGCGGTTCTAGTGAGTTTCCAGAATTTGCCTACAGCTTTTTTTGAAATGGTCCTGACCGAATCCCCTGCGGCGGCGGGGCGCGATATGCTCATCCCGCCTAAATTTGCCGAAGCAACTTTTCCGCACAACAACCCCACCATCATCTTCCCCACTCCGGGCCGAAAATATTATTATCAGGTGGCGCCATATGCCATTAAAGGGACTTTCTCCTTGGACCTGACCAGCGATAATCAGACCCTCAAATCAACCTGGGCCAAGGTGGAGAATGAATATTTTGATTTTACTTGCACGAGAATCACTCGTCCTCTTACTCCTCAAGGGCATACCGGTAGTTGCACGGGTTCACTAATACTTTATACCCCTTATCACCAAAGCATAGAAACCCATGGCGCGGAGTCAGGAGAGAATCTAATGGATGGCGACACATTCTATCCCGCTCTGCCAAATGGCACATATACTTTTTCTGAAACACTCGATATGTCAAGGTCTGGGATGCGCGATAATTTCGGGAACTGCTGGTGGGCTCCTTTTAATGAAGCTCCGCAGGATAATAATGCTATCCCTGCACGGCCTCGCACCGAATTGGGGATGCATCCGCGAGGCGGCGATATGACCCATGGCTGTATTGGATTTGATCCGACTTTTGATAGTCGCGATTTCCGAAGAACTCTTGATAATCTTGCAACACAGCGTGGCACGGTAAAAGTAATCGTTCACTGACATGACCACAATAGAAAGGAAATAAAAATGAAGATATATAAAAAGATAATTATTGGCTTGCCTTTTGTATTCCTTATTTGTGCTTTGGCTGATAAAAATACAGCAAACCAGAAAATGCCTCTGACGGCCGAGCAAATATTAAGTGCGGTTACTCATTTGGAACTAATTTTGAATAAAGAAATACCCTCAATGACAGATTTTTATTCATTATATAGCGGAGAAGCTGGAAGCGAAGAAGAAATGGTAGTAGAAGAGATGTACTGTAAGCAGGTATTGAAAATCAAGCCTGATACTCAAAATTGTATTGATGGATTAAATAGGCTTAGAAATAACATCGAGCCCAAGCCGTCATTATTTTTGAATAATATTAAAAATATCGTTACTGATGGTCGAAAAGAAGCCATTCAAATATATATTTCGCCAGACATTAAATACTGTAGTCCTGATAAACGAGGATTGATATATGCAGACGGTTTAGCTGTTATCGGAAAATCAAAATATAAGTCCTTGAAATTTGCCTTTCCCTGCACAAACAAAGATGCTAAATATTGGGTGATTTCTGTTGCAGAAATTGGAGGTGTAAAATTCACACAATTCCCATTGACAATTACTAAACCCTTTGAAAAGCGGCCTTAGGCGCATGACTTTATCTTTTAACAAAATAAATATGAGTTCAGCTGCCAGTATCGGCATATTCCTGGCTCCTTCTATTCGCTCCCCGCGTTCTCCCATCCAATTCCGCATCCAGGACTATCCCGCCCAATACTTCCACACCAAAGCCACCTTTAACATCGTCCTGGTTCCGGCATATTCGAAGGACGATTGGGATGGAGACGGGTTGTTGAACAGTGAGGAGGGGGATAAGGATAATGATGGGTCAATTGATATTTCCGAAAACGAGACCGATCCCTTCAATCCCTTTACCGGCATAACCGTGATTAACGGTCTTACGGTTTTGGACGGTTATCCCAAGCAAATCACCGATACCGATCCGGATGGGGACGGCTTGCATTGCAAATGGGAAACTTACTATGGAACCTCTAGTGAATCGTGGGATTCGTATCCTGATTTTGACGGCTACCCCGATGGGTTCGAGGTCGCGCATGGAATGGACCCGCTCAGGGCGGAGCCGCCTGAATTCAAAATGGTTCCGCTTGCTTTTGATCCCAGGTTGGGGGAGTCTTTAAATATGTATGCCTATGCGCGGGACAAAACCGGACATATTCCGAGAAGAGGGGAGTTTTTCCCCGACCATACGGAATATTATCCGTCTCTGCCGCCGGTCGGCTATAGTTGTAGCGGCTATCACATCAGCTATCCCAGCGGACTTTACTATGCCGACAGTTTTGGCCTTGCGCAATGCTCGGTTTCCATGCCCGCCACCTTGATGGCCGACACCGCAGGCCATAATATTTTATATCCCGCGGACGACGGCCCGAACCCCAGTTATGGCCACCCCGCCTGGTTCGGGGTGCCCTACAGTTCCTGCAGCCCGTTCGACTATGGCTATCCCTGTGATCCGGGCTCGGCCTGCTCCTGCACCGCCACCATCACCCATTTCCTCGCAAGGCCTCAAGGCACCAAGGTTTCCGCGGTCGGTTCAACTTCCATTGACTCTAAAAACACCAATGCCATCGGCTATAGCACTTCCTCCCCCGCCTTTTATAACCAAATCTGCATTCAGGCCTCGGAGACCGTTACGATATCCCCGGTCAGGACCGCGCCGGTGGCCAATGTCCTGGTCGGCTTCACGGTGGACCGGGCTACTGGCACCCTTCCCCAAGACTTCACCGATGTGCGCCTCTCCAAGAAATGGTCGTTCGTTGACCCCTACGAGTATCCTTTGACCAATCCTTTCCGCGCGGATGCCGCGGCCGGCGACACGGTGACCAAACTCGATATCTATACCGACGCCGATGGCAAGGCGTGCGCCATGTATTATGTGGGCAATACCAGCAATTTCAATTACAAGATGCGCGCCACGATTGACCAGGTCCATTCCGTTAATTTTACCCTTCATAACTATACCCCGCTGGCTGTGGCATTCGAGCCTAACGGCCGCTTTACCTACGCTATTCCGGACAATATTCTGTTCGGAGACACCATCCGGCCGTTCATGTATTTGCGCCAATACACCAAAGCCATAAGCACATGCTCGGGCGCTTGCGTCTATAATGACGCGCCTAAGAAAAATCAGCGGGTGGTTTTCACCATATATAAAGCCGGCGCGGCCTTTGGCGATACGGTGAACAGCACAACTGATCAGAACGGCCGGGTCGCCGTGCCCAATGCCATTAATGTCGAGTATGGCGACACCATGTCGGTCCATTCCAGCAACCCGAGCGGCTGGCTGGCCTATTGGAAAGGAGTGGCCGCTAGTTCGGTCAAGATCAAGATGCAGAGGCTGGATGCCAATTATAACTACTATGAACTACTTGAGGGCGGGACGGTATCGGCGAGCTTCTGGGACTGGCATAGGGACAAAGCTGTAATCGTTTCGATCGAAAACCAACCAACACAATTTCTAAATATGGATTTGGTGGAATATGCGGATTTTCCCGGCAGGTTGCTAATTGCGCCGCTCCCCAGGCGTGATACTGAAGACGCGTATGGCACTCAACTTCCGGTGATATTTCCAACGTCCGGGCGCAAGTACTTTTTTGCGGTTCCGAAAGAAGCCGTGCCTGGACATTTTGAGCTTAGCTTGCTAAAACCATCAGATTTTACTCTGCTTGATTCAACGACCGCCCATCTTACTACCGACCATTTCGATTTTACTTGTGACAGAGAAGATAGGCCTGTGAATGAGGGGCCTTCAACTCCCGCTACTCGTGAATGCTCCGGCAATTTCTCATTGGTATTATCTGATGGTAGAACAGTGGATCATGTTTTCGCACGATCAGGTGAACATCTCATTGATGGAGGCACCTACTATACTGCTCTTCCAGATGGAATCTATTATGTTTCCGAGATAGGCAGAAAGCCGCTTAATAGTGTAAAATGCGATAATTATCACAATTGCTGGTTTGCTGATCTTAGACCCATTCCCTTTGACGACAATGTCGGAAGATTTCGCGAAGATTTAGGCATTCATCCTGTAATTGGCAATGGCCTTACCCATGGATGCATAGGCCTCGACAAAACTGTTAATACATATTATCTTTATACATTCATTGATTCATTTCACAGAAAGTACGGCGATACCCTAGAAGTGAAGGTCCACCCATAGATAAACATGTTGTGAATTTTAAAAGCAAAAAGGAGGTTTAAATGAAAACGAATTTAATTTCTTACCCGGTTATAGCTATATTGACCCTTATCTCGGTACTTTGGCTTTCGGCAGTAACATTAGATCGCGCAGATGCAGATGTACCCAATAGACTCCTTGATCAAACTGAATTACTAGAAGCTGTTTCATAACCTAGTTTTGCGCTCTTTAACAATTTGATTTTATAGGCAGAACCGTGGACAATGGAGTAGGAGGATTCCATGGCACGGCGCAAGTTTTTGACCGATGCGATGTGGGAAAAG
>CAIUDS010000220.1 GCA_903897985.1 uncultured delta proteobacterium | reverse complement strand
GGATACACCGGCAAAGACCCGGGCCCGGACGCGCTGTTGCTGTCCATGTCCGGAGCGCAGGTGAAAGAAACCCTGGACAAGGCCCTTGATGCCATGCCCGGGGTCATCGGCGTGAACAACCACATGGGCTCGGCTTTTACCGCGCGCGCGGATCTGATGACGCCCTTGCTTTCCGAACTCAAAAGCCGCGGATTGTTTTTTCTGGACAGCCGCACCACCAACCAATCGGTGGGAATGACGCTCGCCCAGCAGATGGGGGTGAGGACCTGCGCGCGCAAGATATTCCTGGACAACCTCGAAGAGCCCCAGGCCATCGAGCAAAAATTGCTGGAACTCTGCCGGACCGCGCATGAACAAGGTTTTGCCATCGGCATCGGCCATCCCTACCCGGAAACCATCCGGGCTCTGCAGGAAAAGCTGGACGAGTTGGGCGAAAAAAATTGCGAACTGGCGCCGGTATCGGAGTTGTGCCCATGACCGGGTCGTTGTTTCCCGCGCGCAAAATCTACCGGGTCTCGGAGTTGGTGGAGGACCTCAATAAAGTCCTGGATTCAAAGTTCAAGGAAATCTCGGTTTCGGGCGAAATCTCCGGTTTCAAGAAGCACCGGAGCGGCCACTACTTTTTTTCGATCAAGGACGCGAACGCCGTGCTCCAAGTGGTCATGTTCCGTTTCCAGGCCATGTATCTCAAATTCAATCCCACCGATGGCCTCGAGGTGGTGGTGCGGGGGCGGCTGAATTTTTACGAGCCTCAGGGCGCGTTGCGCATGATCGCGGACGCGCTCGAGCCGGTCGGGGTCGGCGCGCTCCAGTTGGCCTTCGAGCAAATGAAAGCCAAACTGTCCTCCGAGGGCCTGTTTGCCCCCGAGCGCAAAAAGCCGATCCCGGTTTTTTGCCGGAGGATCGCGGTGATCACCTCGCCCACCGGCGCGGTGTTCTCGGATATGCTCAAGGTCTTCCGCGTAAAGGAAACCCGGCTGCAAATTCTGCTGGTCCCCTCGGCCGTGCAGGGCGAAGCCGCGGAACGCGAACTCGAGCGCGCGCTGGCGCTCACGAACCGAAAGGCCGTGGCGACTCCCCGGGAGCGGGTCCCGCTGGACCTGATCGTGCTCGTCCGGGGCGGCGGCTCCCTCGAGGACCTCTGGCCGTTCAACACCGAGCGCTTGGCCCGGGCCATCGCCCGGAGCAGGATCCCGGTTCTGAGCGCAGTCGGCCACGAAGGCGATTACACCATCGCGGATATGGTCGCGGATGGCCGGGCCTCCACGCCCACGGCCGCCGCGGAAAGGATCGCGGCCGGCCAGCAGGAATTGCTTTTGCGGCTGGAACAGGCCGAGGCTGAATTGCCCGGCTTGATCAAAGACCGGATCGAGCAGGCCCGGGAAAGCCTTGCGGATTTTATGCGCGCCTCCGAGCAGGTCCAATCCGCCATTGCCCAACACGGACAGCAGGCGGTCATTTACGGACATGAGTTGCAAGCGTCTCTGCGCAAGAAGGTCGGCCTGATGAAGGACGACTGGACACGCTTGGGCTCGGAACTCTACCGGCTTTCGCCGGACCGGTGGCTCCAGTCCCGCCGGAGCGAACTGGAGGGAATGGTGTCACAACTGAGCGCGCGGGTTCAATCGCGGCTTGGTCTTGGCCGCGAGCGCAT
>CAIUDS010000219.1 GCA_903897985.1 uncultured delta proteobacterium | reverse complement strand
CCTTGCGGACAAGGGTGGGCTACAATCAAATTTTTTATTCCGTTTTGTAGCCCACCCTTCGCGTCCGCGTGAAGGGTGGGGTTTGTAGCCGCGACCGCTTTTCGGCCGCGGAACAATCATGGTTATTCAGAAATGAAAATTCGCAAAGCCACGCGCCGGGATATCTCTCGTCTGGTCGAGCTGTGGTGGGAACTGCAAGTCCAGTATTTCTCCTATGACTTGCCCTACTACCGGAACAAGTCCAAGGCCGCCTGCTTCCGCCTTTGCCAGAAGCGGCTGGAAAAGTATTTCCAGGATCCAAACGTCATTTTGCTGGTCGCGCAACAAGGTTCAGCAGTGATCGGCTTTGTGATCGGCGAAGTCTTGCCCAGATCCAATTATCATCGGGTGGAAACCTATGGGGACGTGGGCCCGCTGGGGGTGGCGGCCGGTTGGCGGCGCCAAAGGATCGGCACCCGGTTGATGCAGGCGTTGGAAAAAGAATTCCGCCGGCGCCAAGTCCGCCTGGCACAATTATATGTGGATCGCCGAAACCATCCGGCGCTCGGCTTCTATCGCCGACGCGGTTTCGATGAACGCATGGTGCATCTGATCAAATGGCTTTAGTTTTTGCAGGGGCATGGCCTGCCATGCCCAAACCTGGGGAGGAAAAATGAAACTGCCGCAAACCATGCTCGCCGCGGTGTTCGAGGGTAAGGGGAAACTTTCGCTCAAGAAGATGCCGGTGCCGAAGATCGGCAAGCCGGATGAGGTTTTGCTGAAAGTCGAGGCCGCCTCGATCTGCGGAACCGACGTGCACATCCTCCACGTCCCGCCCGGGCATCCGGCCACGGTCGGCGCGATCCTGGGGCATGAATACGTGGGCGAAGTGCTGGAGGTCGGCCCGGCTTGCGAGGGTCTCCAGCCCGGGGACAAGGTGGCGGTGGATCCCAACGTCACCTGCGGCATTTGCCCGGCCTGCCAGCTCGGCCGGCACAACATGTGCGCCAACATGACCACCCTCGGCATCTTCATCCACGGCGGCTTCGCGACTTTCAACGTGGCCCCGGCGCGCCAACTCCACAAATACGATAAGAAGCTCAAGCCCGAGCTCGCGGTCTTTGCCGAGCCGCTCGCCTGCGTGGTTAACGCCTTTAAAAAGCTCAACCTCTTCCCGGGCGAGAACGTGGTAGTGCTGGGGGCCGGGCCGATCGGGCAATACTTTATTCAGTTGAGCAAGGCCGCCGGAGCCGGCAAGGTGGTGGCGGTGGAACCGAATCAGAGGCGGAGAAAATTCGCTAAAATCAGCGGCGCAACGATTGTAATTGATCCTACAAAACAGAATCTGTTGCAATCGGTGGGAAAACTCTTCCCCTCCGGGCCGGAGGTGGTGATAGACGCGGTCGGCTCGCTGATGGAGACGGCGGTGGCGCTCGCCGGCCGGGGCGGAAGAATCATGCTCTTCGGTCAGAACGCGAACGCCCGCGCCGCTATCGCGCAGAACCTTATCACCCGCAACGAGCTGACGGTGCTAGGCTCCTTCATCGCCCGGCATACCTTCCCCGAAGCGGTCCGGCTTTTAGAGACCGGCCGGCTGAACGTCAAGCCCCTGATCACCCACCGGCTCAAGCTCAAGGACATTAAGAAGGGGATCGCGGCGATGGAGAAAGGGCAAGCGATCAAGGCGATTGTTTTTCCTTGAACCAAATTTTGACGACCAGGACCCACCCTTGCAGACAAGGGTGGGCTACAT
>CAIUDS010000218.1 GCA_903897985.1 uncultured delta proteobacterium | reverse complement strand
CCGGGTTCGAGGAACCGGGAGATATTGGGATAAGCGTTGAAGTAGGCGTTATTGAGGAACAGGGCGGGGGCTCCGCTGGAATTATAACTGGTATCCACATTGAGCAGATAGAGGTTGGAATAGTTATCGCTCATTTTGACGGTAAAGATGATCCCGGAGACTTCGGGGGAATAGTCCTGGAAATTGAGGTAATAAGCGCCGACATTTCCGGAGAAGGTCCGGGTGTCCTTGATGGTGGTGAGGTAATCGCCGAGATAGACGGTGGGGGGCTGATTGCGGAGTTGGGCAATCCTGATCCGGGCGAGGCCGTAGAAGTTGATGGAGAATTTCTGGCTGGTGGAGGATCGGGTCCAGATTTTCAAAAAGCCGACCAGGTTTTTGCTGTCGGGACTGAAGGAAGGGACCCATTCATAGAGCTTGATATAATTATGGGAATTGGACAGGGTGTTGCCGTCAAAGATTTTGCCGGCGAGTTCGGGCGGCGCGCCGATCGAATTATGGGCCGGATCGTAAGGGGCTTCGAGCAACATCCAGCGGTAGAACAAGGTGCTGGGCTGGCCGGTGTCTGCGTTCGTGGGTTCGGGGGCCAGGTTGGGCGTCTGGGCCATGAAGACCATGGTGGTTCCGCCGGGGCTCAAGCGGGGCCGGTACAGGGTTTTATAGAGCCAGGCGGAATCGCCCTGCAAGGGGGTATAAGTCTGGTAGGTGGTCCCGTCCCAGTAATAGCCGTCGCCGCGGATCAGGTCTTGCTCGGTGGTTCCGTCCAGGTCTTTGGAGCAGATGTCGGAAGTCATGGGGGAGACGCGGTTATCGCAGGAATAAATCAATCTTTTTCCGCTGGGCGCGAAGCTGGCTTCCGCGGCTCTCTCGGCCAGGATCGTTTGGTGGGAACCGTCCGGGTGAACCAGGGCCACGCCGTTGGGGGACCCGAGATAATCGAAAGCGATCCATTCCATTCCCGGCGCCCAAACGGCGCGGCCATGGCGGACATTGGGGTCCGGGGAATTGGTGATTTGAAGCTGGTTTCCGCCCGAGAGATTACTGCTCCAAATGCGCCAGACCCCGGCCATCTGATAATCCGAGAAATAGGCCACCCGGTTATTGATTTTGAACGGGTCCCAAAGCAGGGTGCAGGGGAAAGCGCCGATCTCCAGGCTGAGGGTCCGGGAATAAGAGGCCATCGGGGCCATGGACCCGAATACGAATACGGGATGATCGCCCTGGTTGAGCGCGTCCGGGTTAAGCGCTCCGCCTCCGATTTGCAGTTCACCCACCATCCAGAGCCGGGAGATGGTCGCGGAGCTGATGTTGGTGACCTGAATGACCAGGGTAAGCGGGGCCTGCGAACTGACCCAGCTTTGGACGCCGACCGCGTCGGAGACCCGGTTGGCTTTGATCCCGGGGTAATCCACGGTGGAGCTGAAAGACAGGGGCGGCAGGACCGTGACCTGATAATTCTGGGCAATGATGATCTGGAAACAATTGTTACGGTTGGCTTCTATGGTCCAGTTGAAACTGGCCGGGCTCAAGTCAACATTATTGGCCGGGTCCGTGGCCCGGACCGAGAAAGCATGGGCGCCGACGGACAGCTGGGTATAAATTTTGGGCGAAGCGCAGGCGGTCCATCCGGCACTGTCGAGGGAACACTCGAAACTGCACCCGGTCTCGGTGGCGCTGAAAGAGAAGTTGGCGGAACTGGAATTGCTGGGGTTGGGGGGCGTGGCCAGAATCGTGGTGTTCGGGGGCGTGACATCTATGGTCCAGGAATAGGATGCCGGGGTGGAATCGGTATAGTTCATGGTATCGGTGGCCCGGACCGAGAAAGCATGGCCGGTTGCGGAAAGACCGGAATAGGTTTTGGGCGAGGAACAGGCCGAGAAGACCCCGGAATCCAGTTTGCACTGGAAAGTGCAGGCCTCTTCGTTGCAGATAAATTCAAAGGCCGGATTCGCCGAGTTGCTCGGATTGGGAGGAGCGGTTGTGATAATTGTTTCCGGCTCCATGGTGTCAATAAGCCAGGAATAAACCGCGGGCGTGGCGTCGGAGAGACCGGCGGGGTCCGTGGCGCGGACCTCGAAGACATGATGGCCATTGGACAGGAAGCTGTAATTTTGAGGGGAATCGCAAGCGCTGAAACCCGCGCTGTCCAGCCGGCATTGGAAAACGCAGCCCGGTTCCGAGCAATGGAATTCAAAGGACGCGGATTGATAGGGCGTGGGGTTGTCCGGCGCGACATCAATGAAGGTATCCGGCGGAGTGGTATCAATGGTCCAGTTGAAATTCGCCGGGGTGGCATCCACATTGCCCGCGAGATCGTAAGCCCGCAGCAGAAAATTATGAGGTCCTTCCAAAAGATCCTCGTAATAGCCGGGCGCCGAGCATAAACTCCAGCCGGCGCGATCGAGGTTGCACTCGAATTCGCACAAGCTTTCATTGCAGTTGAAATTGAAGATGGCGGAAGTTGAAGTGGCCGGGTTAAAGGGATGAGAAAGGAGTTCGGTCTCCGGCGGGGTGGCGTCAATGGTCCAGTCAAAGCCGGCCGGGGTCGCATCAAGATGTCCGGTCGCATCCGTGGCCCGGACCTCAAACCGGTAATCGCCGTCCGCAAGACCGAGCGGGGTGAGATTGTAGATGGCTCCGTCATTTTGATAAACCGGCCCGCTGCCGGATCCGGCCCAGACGATCATTTTGGTTCCGGTCCAGACCGCGCTGAAATCGGTCCTTCCCGCAGGAGCATTGGCCAGGGAGGTTGCGCTCCAGGAATCGGCCAAGGGATTATACCTGGCGCCGGTGTTGGAGTAAGAGCCGTCGTCCCCGGCCCAGACGAGCAGTTCGGTTCCGGTCCAGACCGCGGCCGGCTGCCATCTCGCGGAAGGGGCATTGGTGATTGCGGTCGCGGTCCAACTGTCGGCCAGCGGGTCATATTTCCCGCCGGTGTTAAGTCTGACCGAGCCGCCCGCGTCGCCTCCCCAAACGATCATTTGGGCGCCGGTCCAGACCGCAACATGTTTATCCCTTGCCGCGGGGGCGTTGACAGTGGAAGTGGCCAGCCAGGAATCGGTCAAGGGATTATATCTGCCGCCGGTATTGACCGGGCCGGATCCTCCCCAGACAATCAATTCGGTCCCGGTCCAAACCCCCGCGGGCCCCCATCTTCCGGAAGGAACATTAGTTGGGGTTGAAGTGGGAGTCCAGGCATTGCCGGCCGGATCATAAATCCCTCCGGTATTGACGCCAGCTCCTCCGGTTACCCGGCCGCCCCAGACGATCATTTTATCATCGGTCCACACCGCGGCCATAAAAGCCCGGGCCGCAGGGGCATTCGCGGTGTTAGTGGCAATCCAGGAATTGGTTGCTGGGTTATACCGGCCCCCGCTGCTCAAGTAGGAATCGGTCCCATTGAGACCTCCCCATACGATCATGTCATTGCCGGTCCAAAGCTCGGCCTGAGAACGCCTTCCAGCCGGGGCATTGACCAAGGAAGTCGCGGTCCAACTGGCGGTGGCCGGATCATACCTGCCGCCGGTGCTTAAATAGATGGCGCCGTTATATCCGCCCCAGACGAGCATTTGCGATCCGGTCCAGACCGCCTCGGGGTAAGCCCGAGGCTCGGGCGCATTGATGGTCGAGAGCGCCTGCCAGGATTCGGCAAAGCCGCCGTAGGCTTTGGGCGCCAGGCAGGATGCCCACGCGCTGGAATTCAGCCGGCATTGAAAAGCGCAGCCGGTCTCGGTGCAGTTGAATTCAAAGGCGGCCGCGGTCCGATTGGTCAGACTCTGGGGATGCGAGGTGATGGCGGTATCCGGAGCCACATCCACGGTCCATTCATAACTTGCCGGTGAAAGATCGCCATTGCCGGCCGCGTCATAAGCCCGGACTTGAAAAATATAATTGCCGTCGGTGAGGCCGGTATAGGTTTGGGGGGTGGAACAGGATTCCCATGCTCCGCTGTTCAGTTGGCATTCAAAGGCGCAAGGCGGCTCGGTGCAGGTGAAGCTGAATTCCGCGGCGCCGGATTCGGCGGGATTGGGCGGAGACAGGATGATCGTGGTGTCGGGTGGGGTTATGTCGAGGACGGTAACGGAGGCCACATCGGAAACTTCCGGATGGACGCCGTCGTTATAAACCGCGCTCACGGTTCCGGTCCCGCCGATGCCGGTCTGGTTGCCGAGGAAAAAATTGGGGGGAGAGAGCTGGCTCAAATCCCCGGTGGCGGACCACTGCGTGTTCAGGCCTCCATAAGCATTGGTGCAGTCCACCAGGTTGGAATCGGAAAGCGCGCAAAAAGCGCTCAAGGCCACCGTGCTTCCTTCTTCAATGCTGGTGGAGCCGGGCAGAACCTCAAGCGCGGTAACATAGGCCGGGGGTCCGCCCGCTACCATGATCGTGATGTCCTCGATGCCGCCCAGGCCCGTGCCCTCATCATAATCCCGCGCAGTCAACTTGTAGGGGTGCCGGTTATTGGCGACCCCGGCATAGCTGTCGGAAGGAATGGACGCCTCGATCACAATGGTCTGGCCCGCGGCGCAACTCTCCGGCGCAAACACCTTTACCCGGGCATAACCGTCTCCCGCGGGAGGCGCTTCGTCGGTATATTCGTAAGCCTCGCCGCCATAAATATAATTCTGGCCTGCGGACACATCCCGGCCGTAAATCTGCGCGCCCGCACAGTCTCCGCCGATGATTTCAAAATTCACTCCCCATCCGGGCCGCAGCCAGCTGAAGCTCGATTTGCCCCGCGCGCCGATCACAATCGAGTCGCCCCAATTAACCGTGGCGGTTACGGTCTCGTTTTCGAGCAGAGCGGGATTACCGCTCAACTCCCCGTAATCCCCGGCCAGCCAGTCCTTGAGGATGGATAAGTCCGGGCCGTCTATGACCCCGGAACCGCTCACATCCTGCCAGAGTATGGTCCGGGGCCGGTTGTCAGGCGGAATGGGAGAATAGCTTACGGTCAGGCCTCCCAGAAGACTCTTTATGGCGCTCAAATCCGGGCCGTCAATCAAGGCGTTGCTGGAATCCCCCCAGTAATTGGCGCCGGAGTGGACCGCTTGGGCGCCGCCCGGCAGAGGGTAGGTCAGCAGGGCGATCAAGACAAAGCAGACCCCATACCCAACTGGGTGAAATTTTTTCATCTTTGCCCATCTATTGGTTGGGAGGTTCCCGGCTTCAGTTGACGCATATTTCTCCTACCTTTTGACCGGTAACGATCAAAAGTCTCCACCACATATATTTTAACCTCCCCCCTGCCAAAAGCAAGGGGTCAACTTAACCCGATTCCCGGCCAGGGCCGATATTCTTGACAGCAAAAAAAACGGGTTGTAATCTTAACCGTGCAAGCAAGACCAAAACCCGCGCGGGCGCACGAGCGCTGATTTTGGGGTAAGGGAAAAGTTTACGGGCAGTTAAAAAAGGAGTAACCGATGCTGATTCTGCTTTTTATCGGGGTTGCCTTGGCGGCCTTTGTTTTGGCCAATCGCTTTTATAGCGTCTATCTGGCCCGGCAGGTGGAAGAGGATTCCTGCCGCCAGACCCCGGCCTCGGCCATCAATGACGGCCGCGACTATGTCCCGACCAAGCCCTATGTCCTGTTCGCGCACCATTTCTCCGCCATCGCCGGCGCCGGCCCCATCGTCGGCCCAACCATGGCTATCCTCTATGGATGGGGCCCGGCCTGGCTCTGGGTGGTGCTCGGCGGAATCTTCATCGGCGCCGTCCACGACTACCTCGCCCTGTTCATCTGCATGAGGGAGGGCGGGAAATCCATGGCCGAGGTGGCCCGCAAAACCCTCGGTCCCACCGGGTTCACCCTCTTTATCCTTTTTACCATCATGATGCTGGTGCTGGTCACCTCCTCCTTCCTGAGCATGGTCTCGGTTTCGCTCACCTCGCTCTGGCCGCTCGCCAAGCTCGGGCTCGCCGAGGACCAGACCCTGCTCAAGGCCACGGTGGTGGACGGCGTGACCATGGGCCGGATCGGCGGGATCGCGTCCATGTCCGTGGTGATCATCACCCTGCTTTCGCCGGCGCTGGGCTGGCTCATCTACAAGAAAAATATCTCGAGCGCGCTTTCCTATCCGCTCGCCGCCTTCGTTTGCATCGGCTCGATCGTCGCCGGCGTCTATTTCCCGATCACCCTCTCGTCCAATCTCTGGACCATCATCATCTCCATCTATGTCTTCTTCGCCGCGGGCATCCCGGTCTGGCTCATCCTCCAGCCCCGCGACTTCATCAATGTCCAGATCCTCTACGCCGGCATCGGACTCATGCTCGTCGCCCTCCTGGTCGCCGGCTTCACCGGCGCTCACATCGGCATGCCCATCAGCAACCTTAACGAGGGCGTGAAAAACCTCGGGATGTTCTGGCCCATGATGTTCATCATGGTCGCCTGCGGCGCCATCTCCGGGTTCCATTCGCTGGTCGCCGGCGGGACCTCCTCCAAGCAGCTCGCCAACGAGTGCGACGCCCGCCGCATCGGCTTCAACGCCATGCTCCTCGAATCCATCCTCGCCGTGTGCGTGCTCATGGTGCTCGCCATCGGCCTCGGGTTCGACGACTACAAAGCCATCGTTTTCCCCGTGCTCAAAGGCGTCAAGTCCAACCCCGTGCTCGCCTTCAGCCTCGCCACCGGCCGGCTCATGCACAGCTCGCTCCGGATTCCGATTGACCTCGGGACCGTGTTCGGAGTGCTTTTGGTCGAGGGGTTCGTGATCACCACGCTCGACGCCGCGGTCCGGCTCAACCGCTACCTGTTCGAGGAACTCTGGGCCATCATGTTCGATCATCCGCCCGCGTTTCTCAAGAACTACTGGGTCAATTCCGGCATCTCCGTCATCCTCATGTGGGTCCTCGCTTACACCAACGCCTTCAGTTCGCTCTGGCCCATCTTCGGAGCCGCCAACCAGCTCCTCGCCGCCCTCGCCCTCATCACCATCACCGCCTGGCTCCTCGCCCGGGGAAGGAAATTCATCTTCGCGCTCGCGCCCGCCATCTTCATGATGGCAACCACCATCGCCTCCCTCTTCATCCTCATGAAAAAATATTTCCTCGCCCATAACTACATCCTGCTCTTCACCGACTTCATCCTGCTCGGCCTCTCGGTCAGCGTGATTATCCTCACCGCCACCAAGGTCAGGCGCAAGGCTCCGGTTGAGAGTTAGCGGTTGAAAAAAGAATCCGGAATTTGGAATCGGGCGATTCCAAATCCCGGACTCCGAATGCGCGAAAGCTTATCGGCGAACCGCGGTTCCCTTACCGTTGACCGTGAACCGTTTGCCGCGTTCCGCTTATTTCACATACTTCTCGGCCATCTCGCCGACCACGGGCAGCTTGTAAACTTCGCCCTGGAAGGATTTCACGAGCAGGAGCACCCAAAGGATAAATCCGCCAATGCCGCAAACTGCGTTGACGATCATCAGAAGGATGTGGACAATAGTTCCCAAAACCGGGATATGTCCTGCAAACACGCCGATGATCCCGCAGGCAATCATCACCACGATCAATCCGCCGAATACCAAGATGGACTGCATGGCCGCGAATTTCACATTTTTGTTCTCTTTTTCGATGACATAGAAAACGATCCCTGTCACCACCCCTGCCACATAACAAAGCACCATGGCGATGTTCTCATCCAGCCCGGTGCTGGACTTGTTCGGCGTCGCCGCCTTTGGTTGTTCCGTAGTCATTAAATTCCCTCCTTTTCGGGGTTCACCCGGTTAAATGTTGCCGTCCCAAATTTCGCCCGACCCAATCGGACATCTTCAGTCTAGCTCTTTTTAGATGCCCGGTCAAGCGCCAAAGTTGACTCTTGCGCAAGACGCGAACCCAAACCACTCAGTTGATTGCGCCGAATTTTCGGATGGTGAGGATGCTGCCCGCGGTCATGAGCAAGGCGAACGCGAGCAGCGCCAGAAGCTCGGGCAGGACCTGAGCAAGGGAGAAGCCCTTGATCATGAGGTTGCGCAGGGCCAGGTTGGCGTAGGTCAGGGGCAGGGCGTAAGCGATGTATTGCAGAGCTTTGGGCATGGTCTCGAGGCTCCAGAGCATTCCGGAAAGGAGCACCTGGGGCAGGACCACCAAGGGAATGAACTGGGCGACCTGGAACTCGTTCTTGGCGAAGCTGGAGAAAAAGATGCCCATATTGGAAGCGCCCAGCACGACGATGAACTCCACGACCAGGACGGAGGCGATGCTGCCCAGGTAGTGGATTTTCAGGAGATAGAACACGAAGAAGAGGATAACGGCGGTCTGGGCCAGGGCGAATAGGAGCAGGCCGGACAAATATCCGAGGATGATCTCGAATTGACTGAGCGGGCTGGCCAAGAGCCGCTCCATGGTCCCCTGCGCCCGCTCGCGCAGAAAGCTGACTGCGGTGATGATGAACACGAAGAAAAAGGCCACAAAGCAGATCACCGGCGGCGCAAAGTAATCGGTCTCGCCAAAATCCTTGCCGCCATAGAGGAAGACCAAATTCAACTCCGGCGGCGCGAGCATTTGCGCATTTTCGTCCGACAGGGACAACAGTCCCCGCATGGTGTCCAGCAAAGGCTTCTGGAGGCGCTGGAGTTGTTGCAAGAATTCCCGGCTGCTCATCGGGTCGCTTCCCTCCAATACCACTTTCAGTTCCGCGCGCTTCCCCGTCTTCAATTCCTCCAGGTCCGCGCCCCGCAGCACAATCGCGGCCTGGATGCGGCCGTCTTCGAGCGCTTCATTGATCCCGGGCTCGGTGATGCCCGCGATGATCTTGACCCGGGCATTCTGGACCAACAACTCGCGCAACAGGTCTCCCATCATGGCGCCGCCCTTGTCCGGAACTATGACCGCGGCGCGAAAAGGCTGCTTTTCCGAGCGCAAGAGCCAGGTCAGCAAACCCATGACCAACATGGGCACGAGAAAAATCAAGACCAGGGTGCGGCGGTCGCGCGCAATCTGGAGGAAGATACGATAGGCCAGGGCCGTAATCCGGCTCATGGCGAGCGCCTCCTGGCAAAGTAAAGGAATGCGGCCTCCAGCGTCTCGGCTTGAGCCTCTCGGCGAAGCTCTTCCGGAACGCCTTCTTTAAGCAACTCCCCCTCGCGCAGCAGGCCCAGCCGGTCGCATCTCCCGGCCTCGTCCAGATGATGCGTCGAGACCAGAATGGAAACCCCGCCAGTGGTCAGGCGCTTGAAATAGTTCCAGAACTGGATGCGCAGTTCCGGGTCCACCCCCGCGGTCGGCTCGTCCAAAAACAGCAGCCTCGGCCGATGAACCAAAGCGCAAGCCAGGCTCGCCCGCCTCCTCATCCCGCCCGAGACCTCGTCCACCAAACTCCGCCGCCGGTCCGATAACCCAACCAGTTCCAATAGCTCGTCCACCCTTTGCCGCAGCAAAGCTCCGCTCACGCCATAGATCCTTCCGAAAAAACGCAGGTTTTCTTCCACCGTCAGGTCCTTATACAAAGCCTCGGCCTGGGTCATGTAGCCGATGGATGCCGCCACGCTCCGGTCGGGCATCGGCCGCCCCAGCACAAAAGCCGCGCCCGAGCTCGGCCGGGAGATGCCGGCCAGGATCCGGATCAAGGTGGTCTTGCCCGAGCCGTTCGGACCGATCAGGCCGTAAGTGATCCCCGCGGGTATTTCCAGATCAATCCCCTTCAGCGCCTCGATCTTCCCAAAACGCTTTTTCAGTCCCTCCAGCCTGACTATCGCTTCGTCCGCCACTAATCCAGTCTACACCTCCGCCGCCTCCCGCGCCACCGTAATTGGGGTCAGGGCTTTACATATAATATAAGCCTTGACAAGAGCGGGCTGATCTGATAAAATTTTTGGCCATGGCAAGGCCGTGGCGGATTCAGTTTGAGAATGCGGTATACCATATCACCGCGCGGGGCAATCATAACCAGGACATTTTTCTGGACGACCAAGACCGGATGCGGTTTCTGGGCCTGGTCGGGCGGACCTGCGAACGATTCAGTTTCAAGGTTTATTCCTTTTGTTTGATGGACAACCATTTCCACCTTTTCCTCCAGACCCCGCTCGGCAACCTGAGCAAGGGGATGCACTGGCTGAACGGGACCTACACCGGCTATTTCAACCACCGACACAAGACCTTCGGCCATCTCCTGCAGGGCCGTTTCAAGTCGGTTTTAGTTGCGGACGATGTCCACTATCTTCATTTGAGCATGTACATCCACCTCAATCCGGTCCGCGCCGGTTTGGTGGAACGGCCCGGCCGCTATCCCTGGTCAAGCTTCAGCGATTATCTTCGGCTGAAACCAAGATTTAAATGGCTGAACCCGGGCGAGATCCTGGGTCATTACGGCACGAGCCGCTCGAGGCGCGTCCGCAGCTACGCCCGCGAATGCATGGGCCTGATCGGGGTCAAGCCGGCCTTTGCGGAACAATTAAAAACCCGCGTGATCCTGGGCTCCACGGAAAAGACCAAAGAGTTGATCAAAAAATATCGGCCTTCCGGCAAGATCAAAGCGGTCAGCGATTTCTCGGCCGAGGCCCGGAACAACATCAGCATAAATCATGAACTCGGCCGCGTGGCCGCGCTCTTTGGGGTAAAGGCCGAAGACTTGCGCCGACGACAGCGGGATTTTACCGCACGGCAGGCCGCTTATTATCACCTGGTCGAGCATTGCGGAGTGAGCGTAGTCGAGACCGCCGAGGTCCTCGGCGTAAGCGTGCCCGGCGTTTCCCTGGGGATCAGCCGGCTCCAGGAAAGATTGCGCAACGACCAAGACCTGAAAAAGCGGATCGGACAGTTATGTTATATGTAAAGCCCTGACCCCAAGGACCACCAAGGCATGAAGGAAAAGGTTGAAAGTTGTTTAAAATCGTTCAAGATGGTTTAAAGGGCTGCCCTGGATCAGGGCACTAAACCAGGTCGGAGGGCATCCAAATAATGAAATCGAACCAAAGGAGGCGGACTATGAAGAGAAGGATAATGGTAGTGGCGGGCATGATTTTGGCGTGTTTGATCGTGGCGGGACCGGGCCGGATCGCGGCCAAGGAATCGAAAGCCGAGCTCAAGCAACGGCTGGACAACGACAACAAAGAGATCATGGCCAAACTGTTCGAGAAGAGCAAGGACGCGAAAGAGCTTTATAACAAGTCCTACGGCTCCGCCACCTTCACCGCCACCAAGGTGACCTTCGGCGCCAGCGGAGGCGGGGGCCGCGGAGTGGCGATTGAAAAGAAGAGCGGGAAGCGGACCTATATGAAGATGGCCACCGGCGGGGTCGGGCTCGGAATCGGAGCGCAACGGACCGAGTATGTGTTTCTGTTCGAGAACAAGGAAGTGTTCGACAAGTTTGTCGAGAAGGGCTGGCAGGGCGGAGCCGGCGCGAGCGCCGCGGCCGGCACCGAGGGAGCGAACAAGACGGTCGGGTTCAAGGATGGGATCGCGGTGTTCCAGTTCACCAAGGCCGGACTGGTTCTTTCCGCGGATGTCTCCGGCACCAAATATTGGAAGGATGACGAATTGAAATAAAAGTTAAGCGAATTGATTTTGTGGCGTGGGCCTCGGTCCTGACCAGCCCCGGAGCGGGAATCAGGGCGGATGCCTGCGCCACTATTATTTTTGGCGCCTCCGGTTGATCCCGGCTTTTGCTTTTCCCTGCCGCGGGTGGCAGAATGAGGAGAACGGAAATCTCCAAGTTCTCGAAAACCGTTTCCAACCGACAAGGAGAAGAGAGATGAGGAAATATCCGGCAATCAGTAGTGTTTTTTTGACCATCCTTTGGCTGGGATGCGGAAATGCCGACCAGTCGGCGTTGGGTCCGGACTCCGGGTTCGAACTAACCCAAAGCGGACTGGCCTCGGTCAACACCAAACTTATTGGCAAGCCGGCCGATCCCTCGACCTCGCTCAACGCCAAATTCACCTTCAACTGCTCGGTTGGCGCCTGCAGCTATCAATGCAAGTTGGACTCGAAAGCTTGGCAGAGCTGCTCTTCGCCCAAGAGCTACAAGCACCTTGCCGAAGGCTCTCACACTTTCCTGGTCAAGGCCGGGCAGAACGGAGTCTGGGACCGCTCCCCGGCCTCCCATAGCTGGACCATCGAACTCTCCGACCTCTGGCTGCCGACTTCCGCCAGCCCGCTCGCCGGCCGCGAACAAGCGGTGGCGGTCTGGACCGGCACGGAAATGATCGTCTGGGG
>CAIUDS010000217.1 GCA_903897985.1 uncultured delta proteobacterium | reverse complement strand
ATCTTCCGGAGCCGGAACTGAGAAATTTTGCTTGGATTGCCCGCGCAGATAAGGGGAAAAAAAAGTGTTAGACGGTCAGCGCCTCGGTTTGGGTTTTAAACCTTCGGCTCATTGCCTTTGCCCGCAAAAAGCGGTATTTTTGATGAATCCAAACCGTAAGAGGAGGGCAGGGGATGGCCCCGAGAAATTCGTGGATCAAATTTTTAACCAAGGACGCGGTCCAGGGCTTTACCGACCATGTCGGCCTGGTCCCGGTCTCGATGGCGCCGGGAAAATTTGTTACCCGGGTAAAGCTGCAAAAGCATCACCTTCAGCAGGACGGCTTTGTGCATGCGGGCCTGATCGCCACCCTGGCCGACCATACCGCGGGTTACGCGTCCTATACCCTGGTCCCTTCGGACCGCCGGATCCTGACCATCGAATATAAAATCAATTTTCTGAAACCCGCGGCCGGGGACTTCATCGAATGCCGCGCCCAGGTGCTCAAACCCGGCCGGCAAATCCTGGTCGCCGAGTCCGAGGTGTTCGCCATTTCCGGCAAAACCGAATACCTGGCCGCCAAGGCCCTGCTCACCATGGCCGCGGTGCCCAAGGCCAAACTTAAAAAGCCCTAGGCGGCTCGGAGGAACCATGGGCAATGGCTCGATTCAGGGCCATCTCCGGCCGCCGAGAGAGCCCCCTTGCCGCTTGCTCCCGGTTTCCGGATTATACTCGCCATCATATTTCCGAAGATGTCATACTCAAAAGCAATGTATCCATATTCCAGCTTGAGCACGCGCTGGCCCAGATGGTCATAAGCGTAATCATGAACATAAGGCGAGGAGGGCATCACCCTCGCCGGCCGCGAGTCATCATTATTCTCATAATACGCTCGGAACCGTTCAGGAAATGATGCCACTCGGTCATGGACCCGGCCGCGTCACAACCATAGACCGACCCCATATTGATCGGGTCCGCGGCTTCAAGCTGGACGAAATGGACCTCGCTCGCATTATCCACAATCGCCCTTGCCAACTGCCTCAACCATACCGGCCACCTGGTCGGATCGCTTTTTCTCGGCCCGTTCCAGTTCCTCCGGTCCAGAAACTCATTTGAATTGTCAATTGTCAAGGGTTTGACCCCCGGAGCCACTCTTGACTGTTAGATCAGCCCCCAACCGGATTTAGGGCCAGTACCTGGAGCCGGTGTTCAGATAGGAACCGCTAAATCCTCCCCAGATGATCATCCGGTCGCCGGTCCAGACCGCAGTGTGAGAACCTCTTTCCGAGGGCACATTGGCGCCGGTGGAAGTAGAAGTCCAGGAATCGGTTGATGGATTATACCTGCCGCCGGTGTTAAAGAAGGAGCTTCCATCATATCCACCCCAAACAATCATCTCGCTACCAGTCCATACCGCGGTATGATTATTCCCGGTGGGGGCATTGGCAGTAGAAGTTGCGGTCCAAGAATTTGTGGCTGGATCATACCTGCCGCCGCCGGGCCCTCCCCCCCAAATAATCATCTCGGTCCCGGTCCAGACCGCGGTATGCCCAAATCTTGCTGATGGAGCGCCGAGATCATTGGTATAGTTCCAGGAATCGGCTGCGGGATTATACCTGACCCCGGTGGAGAGGTAATAAGGATCAAAACCTTCCCAATGAATCCCCCCCCAGGCAATCATTTCGTCTCCGGTCCAGACCACGGTATGATTACTCCTTGATCCGACAGCATCGTTGGTTGGGGTCCAGGAATCGGTTACCGGATTATACCTGCCGCCGGAATGTCCGCCGCCATCTCCTCCCCAGACAATCATTAGGCTTCCGGTCCAGACCGCAGTGTGATATGCCCTTGCCGAGGGCACATTTGCGCCAGTAGAAGTTGAAGTCCAGGAATCGGTTGCCGGATTATACCTGCCTCCGGTGGATACTAAACCACAATATTCACCACAAGATTCTCCTCCCCAGACAATCATTTCGGTCCCGGTCCAGACCGCGGTATGGAAAACCCTTGGATCCGGAACATTGGTGCCGGTGGAAGTGGCGGTCCAGGAATCGGCTGCGGGATTATACCTGCCGCCAATGTTGGTATAGCCGAGACTATCCGAACCTCCCCAGACAATCATCTCGGTGCCGGTCCAGACCGCGCTATGCAGAAACCTTGCCGAGGGCGCGTTGGTGGTGGAGGTGGGACGCCAGATATCGGAGATGTTCCAGGTATAACTGGCCGGGGTGGGATCGGTGTAGCTCAGACTATCGGTTGCCCGGACCGAAAAATTATGACTGCCGCGAGTGAGGCCCAATTTGCCGCCGGTGTTAAGGTAGGAAGAACCAGCATCTCCACCCCAGACAATCATCTGGGAACCGGTCCAGACCGAAGGGGGGTATTCCCTTCCCGTGGGCGCATTGGTGGTCGGGGTTGCGATCCAGGAGTCCGCCCATGGATTATACCTGCCGCCGGTATTTAAGTAATTAGTGCCTCCGGCCCATCCACTCCAGATAATCATTTCAGAACCGGTCCAAGCCGCATTATGCCAGGACCGAATAGAAGGAACATTAACGGTGGAAGTTAGAGTCCAGGCATTGCTGATGGGATCATACCTGCCCCCGCTGTTATAATGATTGGAACCATTTTCTCCGCCCCAAACAATCATCTTGGTTCCGGTCCAAACGGCAGAGTGTCCGCGCCTGGCTGAAGGAACATTGGCGCCGGTGGAAGTCGCGGTCCAAGAATTGGTCGCCGGGTTATACCGGCCGCCGGTATTCACAACGGAACCGGAACTTTGCCCACCCCATACAATCATTTCCGTGCCGGTCCATACCGTGGTATGAACCCTTCGCGCCAAAGGAGCATTGCCGGAGATGGCGGTCCAGGAATCGGCCGCAGGATTATACTTGGCGCCATCATTGTAGGGTTGCCCCCCATCATTCCATCCTCCCCAGACAATCATGTCGGTCCCGGTCCAGACCGCGGTATGCTGAGATCTTGCCGAGGGCACATTTGCGCCGGTGGAGGTTGCGGTCCAGGAATTGCTGGAAGGATTATATTTGCCTCCCGTGTTAAAAGTACCAGGACTCCCTCCCCATACAATCATCTCAGTCCCGGTCCAGACCGCAGTGTGATATGCCCTTGCCAAGGGCACATTTGCGCCTATTGAGGTTGGGGTCCAGGAATCGGTTGCGGGATTATACCTGCCGCCGGTAAGTTGATAATAGAAGCCATCATATCCTCCCCAGTCAATCATCTCGGTCCCGGTCCAGACCGCGCTATGGCCGTTCCTGGCTGAAGGAGCATTGGCGGTGGTGGTTGCAGTCCAGGCATCCGGATATTCTTTGGGGGAGGCGCAGGACTGCCAGCCGGCGGAATCAAAGTTGCACTCATAAGTGCAGGGCGGATGAGCAGTGGCGCAGGTGAATTCAAAAGCGGCAAAACTGAGATTGGTCGGGTTTTCCGGGTTGGAGATGATTTGGGTGTCGGGCGGATTGGCTATGGTCCAGCTATAACTAGCCGCAGTCGGATCGGGATTGGAAGCCTGGTCAATAGCTTTGACCTCAAAGGTATGAGAGCCTTCTCCCAGCGAACTGTAGGATTGAGGAGATGAGCAAGCGTTAAAGCCTCCTCCATCCAGTTGGCACTCAAAAGTGCAGGGACCGCCGGTGCAGGTGAATTCAAAGATCGCTCCGGTGGCATTGGTTGGGTTGCTCGGATGATTGGTAATGCTGGTATCCGGCGGAGTGGTGTCAATGGTCCAGGTATAAACCGCGGGGACCGGGTCGATATGCCAGGCCTGATCGATGGCCCGGACCTCCAGGGTATGTGTCCCATCGGACAGGCCGGAGAAACTCTTCGGGCTTGGGCACGGGTTGTAACCGATGGAATCTATGCTGCACCAGTAAATGCAATTGCTTTCGTTGCAATCGAAACTGAAGTCGGCGTCTGTGCTCTTGGTGAGCAGCGGGGGCTGGTCGGTGATTAAGGTGTCGGGTGGGGTGATATCCCAGATATAAACTGTGCCGGAGTCCTGGAGGATCGGGCCGCCGCCGTCATACGCCGCGGTTATCGTACCGCTGCTATAGCCTATCCCTGCTTGCACCAGATTGGGTGGACTGAGCTGGGTCAGGTTTCCGTTCGCGGTCCACTGCGTGCTGGTTCCGCCATAAGAATCCGTGCAGTCAACGGTGGAGCCGTTGGAGAGGGTGCACAGCGCTTCAAATGAAATGGTGTCGCCTTCCGCAATATTGGTCGAGCCCGGCAGCACATCAACCGAGAGGACACTAAGTGTCCCGCCCGCAATTGTGATCGTGACATTCTCCGCCGCGGTCAACTTGTTCGGGTGCCGATTATTGGGCGCTCCGGAGTAGCTGTCGGATGGAACCGAAACCTCGACCAGGATTTTCTGCCCCGCAGCGCAAGTCCCCGGCGCAAATACCTTGACCCGGGCATAGCCGTCGTCAAACGGGGGCGGATCATTCGCATATTCGTAGACTTCGTCGCCAAGGATATAGGTCTTGGAGCCAGCGGGGTCTCGACCATATAGCTGCGCGCCGATGCAAGCGCTGCTGATGATCTTGAAATTCAAACCCCAGCCGGCGCGGTACCAGTTGAAGCCCGACTTGCTCCGCGCGCCAATCACGATCGAGTCGCCGGCGCTGATGGTGGCCGTCACGATCTCGTTCTCGAGCAGAACGGGATTGCCGGTGAGGTCGCCGTAATCGCCCGCCAGCCAGTTCTTCAGAATACTCAGGTCCGGACCGTCAATGGAGCCATTGCCGCTTACATCCTGCCAGTATTCGGAACGGGCCCGGAAGTTGGGCTCAATTGTCGGATAGCTGACCGCCATCCCTCCCAAGAGATCCTT
>CAIUDS010000216.1 GCA_903897985.1 uncultured delta proteobacterium | reverse complement strand
TACCTCCGGATTTTTTATCCTATCACCTCTCGCTTATCGCTTCAACCGCCCGGCGCTCTTGAATCCGCCGGGGAAAATCGTAAGATAGAGAATTAATGGAGATTCAAGCCCAGGGTCAGAAGCCGGACCGGGAGGTCGCGCGCAAACGCACGCAGTGGCTGTCGGAGTTGCGGCTGGAGGGCAAGGAGGACCGGCTTTTCGAACTGGAGGTATTGCTCAAGGGTCTGGACCGGTTTTTCAATTTGGAGAATTTGCCGCTCAATTCGGAGGAGAACCCGATCCGGATCAATTTTGTGGACGAGCTGACGATTGCCTGCCAGACTTTCTCGCGGATCACCGAACTTTCGCGCAAGCTTTTGGAGGCGAGCGAGCGCAGCTATTACCAGTTCCGGTATTACATCGAGACCGAACTTTTGGGGGACCTGGCCCGGGGGAGGATCGTCGAGCAGAGCTTGACCCAGAAAAACCCGGACGAGAGCCTGATGCTGATTTACACCTATTTCCTGGGCCTGAAAAACCTCGGCGCCGAGTTGACCCGGCTCAAGCTGGTCCGCTATCCGCTTTTTTTCCACATCGGCTCGCTCACCAGTCGCGCCATCGTCTCGAACCGCTTTTTCAACCCGATCAGCGGCATGGAGTTCCGGCCGGAATACGACCGGGTGGAGAACCTGATCGTCAAGAAGGCGGTGCGGGAGGTGGCCGACGGCCGGCTCCGGCATGTCATCTCGGTGGTGATCCTGGCCTTTTACCGGCTGCTCCGCTATCTGGGCCGCATTGACGAGCGGAGCCTGGACCAGGACAAGTTGAAACAGGGTCTGGTCATCTTCGCCCTGATCAATTCCGAGGCCCGGCAACTGATCCATCACCTGGAACTCGAGTTGAAACCGCGCCTCGAGAAAAGCCAGAGCGAGCTGGCGCTCAATTTCGCGGCGCTGGCCGATTCCCTGGCCTTCCAGCTCAGCATGGAACTCAAGAAGATCAACCAGTCCGAACTCGCCGGCAGCACCAAGCTGAGCCTGCTCGACCCGCTCAAGGCCGCGGTCGAGAACAGCAAGGGCATCCTCGTCAATTTCCTCGAACAGAGCATCGTCCAGCTCATCCAGCAGCTCCTGCCCGAGCTCAAGGGCGAGGAAATCTTTCCCAATTTCGTTTCCAAAAAAGAGCGCGCGCTGAAACTGCGGCAGGACCTGGCCGTGCTCAGGGCGCTGATGGACAAGTTCGAGGAACTGACCGAAACTTCGCTCGAGGGGGCGTCGGTGGAGAATTTCCGGAAATACTTGCGGCTGCAGAAGATCTATATTATGTATCTGGAGCGGCACACCATCCCGTTCATCCGCTATGGGGACCTGATCGAGTTCCGCCGGTATTTCGCCAAGATCAAGGACCTGCGGCCGCCGGAGTTGCAACGGACGGACAAGCTGGAGGAATTCAAACTCGAGTCCAAATTTTTCAAGATTTTCCTGGAAACCACCCTGGGCCAGATCGGCCAGCGCGCGGACCTCCAGTTCGAGCCGCTGGACGAGGGCAAAATCCAGGATCGGCTCAAGCTGTTTCTCAGCCGGCAGAAGGAGATCAAGGAGGAGGAATGAACTGGAAGGACTTGAGAGATAAGCTGGAGCAGAAGAACCGGGAGTCCAGACTGGGCGGGGGCGAAGCGCGGATCAAAAAACAACATGACCAGGGCAAGAGTACCGCGCGGGAGCGGCTGGATTTGCTGCTCGATCCGGGCAGCTTCCTGGAACTGGACCGGCTCAAGGTTCATCAATGCGCGGATTTCGGCATGGCCGACCAAAAAATCCCCGGCGACGGCGTGGTCGCGGGCGCGGGAAAAATCCATGGCCGGCAGGTCTTTGTGTATAGCCAGGACTTCACGGTGTTCGGGGGCAGCCTGTCCTCGGCCCAAGCCGGAAAAATCTGCAAGGTGATGGACCTGGCGCTCAAGACCGGGGCGCCGGTGATCGGCTTGAACGATTCGGGCGGGGCGCGGATTCAGGAAGGCGTTTCGAGCCTGGCCGGGTATGGCGAGATTTTTTTGCGCAACACTTTGCTGAGCGGGGTGGTCCCGCAGATTTCCGTGATCCTGGGGCCTTGCGCCGGCGGCGCGGTCTATTCGCCCGGACTCACCGATTTCATCCTGATGACGGAAAAAACTTCTTATATGTATATCACCGGGCCGGAGGTGGTAAAGGAATCCACCGGAGAAACCATTGATCACCAAAGCCTGGGCGGGGCCAAGGTCCACTGCGAATCCAGCGGCGTGTGCGACCTGGCGGGAGAAGACGACCGGGCCACGCTGGAACTGGCGCGCCGGCTGCTCAGCTATCTTCCGCAGAATAACCAGGAAGAGCCTCCGCTCGTGGACATCAAGGACCCGATTGAGCGGTCGTTGTCCGATCTTTTCAAAATCATTCCCGCGGACCCCAAAACCGCTTACAACATGAAGGATGTAGTCGGCCTGGTCTTTGACGAGGGCTCTTTCCTCGAACTCAAGCCCGAGTTCGCTCCCAATATGTTGATCGGGTTCGCGCGGCTGGGCGGCTACCCGGTGGGGGTGGTGGCGAACCAGCCCCTGCGCCTGGCCGGGGTGATTGACTCGAGCGCCGCGCGGAAAGCGGCCCGGTTCGTGCGCTGCTGCGACGCGTTCAATATCCCGATCATAACTTTGGTGGATGTGCCGGGGTTCATGCCCGGGTC
>CAIUDS010000215.1 GCA_903897985.1 uncultured delta proteobacterium | reverse complement strand
ATAGCTGACCGCCATCCCTCCCAAGAGATCCTTAAGTTGGCTCACATCCGGGCCGTCAATCGAGGCATTGCCGGAATCGCCCCAGTAGTTGGCGCCGGATAAGGTAGGCTCGGCGGGAAGGATGGTTGGAATGGAAACGAAGAACAGGAATGCGATTAGGCCGATCCCTGCTTTGACCCCGTGGCATTTCCCCTGCTTCATTGTGCCCTCCTTCGGCCTAAAGGTATAGGTCTTGGGTTTCTATTCCTAGATTTTACGCTTGGGTTAAAACTATCATGGCTCGCGCATTATTGTCAAGCAAGAAATTATTCCAAAATCGCGCCAACTTTGGTCAAACCCGTCTCAGGAGTTGATATGATCTCTTTGGAGTCAAGGGCTGACATTTTCCCTTGGGCGCGACCTCCTGTTTTCATGAAAATTGACCGCAAGGCTATAATGGGTTAGAATCGCGGCAGGAGGTCGAAAATGAACCAGAAGAAGATTCTAACGCTGATTATGGTGATCTTGTTTTGTTTCGGTTTCAGTTTGTTTGAAAAGACCAAATGGGTCTGGCATAAGGGCGAATACGATTATGTGCGGCTGGCCAAGCCGGACAAGGGGATCGAGAACCTTCAGCATCCGGCGGAACTCTCGCCGGAGTTGGTCGAGCAGATTATCGCCGCGATCCGCTATACGCGCCCCTTCGTGAACCTGGGCGGTCTGAGCAAGGGCAAGGATTATGAACTGCTGACCGCGGAAGAGGCCGGGAGCATCGCGCCCTATATTTCCCAGGCGTTCGCGCAAGCCAATTCCAGCCAATGGGTGGATTTCTCGCTGGAGGTCCACCGGGGCGTGCTGTTCATCTTCGGAAGCGACCAACTCACCGACGGGGTGGCCTTTATGAAGGACGGCAAATTGAATATCGCCTTCCGCAACATCTCCGAAAAAATCAGCGCGGAAGGGACCCCCAACATTGTCAGCCCGCTGAAATCGTCCGCGGGCACGGCCAAACTGGTTCCGGGCAAAGGCCTGGAACTGGCCAAAAACAAAAAGGGCAAGACGGTTGATAACTGGCTGGTCATAGACCTGAAGGCTTTCTCGGCGCCGGCCGCGGAGGCCAAGCCCGCGGAGGTGAAGGCGGAGCCGGCCAAGCCGGAAACCAAACCTGCGGAAGTGAAACCGCAAGAGAAGAGCCCGGAAAAATCCGCGGCGCAACCGGCGCCCCCGCCGGCCGAGCCCAAGAGCGGGAAGTCGGTGAAACAACGGCTGACGGAATTGCGGGAGCTCTATGACCAGGGCCTGATCACGGAGGACGACTATAATAAGAAAAGGGAAGACATTTTGAAAGACCTATGAAGCTGAGCAAGAGCCAGGCAGCCGGCTTCTCGGTTTTTTCCAACCTGACTCTGACTGTGTTCAAGCTCGCGGTGGGAGTTGTTTCCGGGTCCATGTCCATCATGGCCGAGGCCGCCCATTCCGGGTTCGATCTGGTCGCCAGCCTGATCGCATATTTCTCGGTCCGGATGTCGGACCAGCCCCCGGACTTCGAGCACCCCTATGGCCACAGCAAGATCGAGAACATCTCCGGCGTGCTCGAGGCCGGCCTGATTTTGCTGGCTTCGGTCTGGATCGTTTATGAGGCGATCCATAAAATAATCCTCCGCGCCGAGGTGACCAATCTGCCCCTGGGCATCGGCGTGATGTTCATTTCCTTGGCCGCCAATATCGTCATCTCTCGGATCCTTTACCGGGTGGCGCATCGCACCAACTCCATCGCCCTGGAGGCCGACGCGGCTCATCTCTGGAGCGATGTGCTCACTTCCGGCGGCGTCATCGTGACGCTCGGGACCATTTTCATCGCCCAGAAATTCTTTGCACACAAATTATACCTGCTCGACCCGATCTTTTCCATCGTGATCGCGCTCTGGATCCTGGGCATCGCCTTCCGGCTGATCCGCAAGTCCTATCCGGCCCTGCTCGACGGGAGGGCCAAGCCCGAATTGGAGGAGAAGCTGATCGGTCTGATCGAGGAATTCTGCGCGGGCCGCTGCCAGTATCACAAGCTGCGCACCCGCCAGTCCGGGCCGCGGGTGTATGTTGATTTTCACCTGCAGTTTCTGCCGGACACCCACATTGCGGACGCGCATCAGATCAGCCATCAGCTCAAGCAAAAAATCGAGACGACGCTTAAGGGGAGCGAGGTGATCATCCACCTGGAGCCGTTCGAGGACGAGACCGCAGCGGATTAGGAAAAATAATTGTGCGCGGACAGGAGTGTCCGCGCCACGAATGGAGTAGGTCGTGGGCCAGAATTACAAGACTTTTGTGGTGGTGAATCCGCATTCCTCCGGCGGCCGGACCGAAAAGGCCTGGCCTTTGATTGTGGACGAGTTGAAAAAAGCGCTCGGGGATTTTAAATTCACCCTGACCGAACGGACCGGCCAGGCCACCGAGTTGACCCGTTCGGCGCTCAAGGCCGGATTCGAGATGGTCGTGAGCGTGGGCGGGGACGGCACCAATAACGAGGTGGTCAACGGCTT
>CAIUDS010000214.1 GCA_903897985.1 uncultured delta proteobacterium | reverse complement strand
TGTTTTGGAGGGAGCGGACATCGTGATGGTGAAGCCGGCCTTGGCTTACTTGGATATCATCAGGAGAGTTCGGGAGAGATTCGATCTCCCGGTCGCGGCATATAATGTGAGCGGCGAGTATGCGATGGTCAAGGCCGCGGCCAGGAACGGCTGGCTGGACGAGAAAAGGGTGACGCTCGAAATCCTGACCTCGATCAAACGCGCCGGCGCGGACCTGATCCTGACTTATCATGCCGCGGAGGCCGCGCGCTGGCTTTAAGCGCAGAACAGCTTACCAATTACAGACCGGAAATTCATAATTCTGAAGTAACCGGTTTTGCCCTTGGCCGTCAATCGGGGCGCAAGCATTTTTCATTCTTTTAAAATTTTCAAGCTGTGATAAAATCTTGGGGATGGCGAAGAAGCTGGAACAATTAAAGGTGCGGCTCCGGCGCGAGCGGGATGATAGCTATCCGATCGTGATCGGGAGCGGAATTTTTCCGGCGCTCGCGCGGGAACTCAAACGGCAGCCGCTCGGATCGGGCTACGCGATTATCTCGGACGCCACGGTGGCCCGGTTGCACGGGCCGCGGCTTTTGTCCGCGCTCCGGGCGCACAAGCTTAAGGCGCGCCTTTTGACCTTCCCGGCCGGGGAAAAGAGCAAGAACCCGAAAGTCTGGCTCGCGCTGATCGGGCGGATGCTGGAGGCGGGCCTGGGCCGGGACGCCGCGGTGATTGCGCTGGGCGGCGGGGTGACCGGGGACCTGGCCGGGTTCGCCGCGGCCAGTTACCTGCGCGGGGTCCCTTTTATCCAGGTCCCGACTTCGCTGCTGGCCATGGTGGACGCGAGCATCGGCGGCAAGGTCGGCCTTGACCTCGCCCAGGGCAAGAACCTTGTCGGGGCCTTCTGGCAGCCAAAGGCGGTTTATGTTGATTTGGACTGTCTGAAGACCCTGCCTCCGCTCCACCTGCAGAACGGACTCGCGGAAGTGGTCAAGTCGGCCATGATCGCGGACGCCGAACTTTACGAACTTTTGGACAATCACACCGATATTGTGGAGGCGCCGGACCCGAGGATATTATTGCAGATGATCAAGCGGTCGCTGCGGGTCAAGGCCACGGTGGTGGAAAAGGATGAACTGGAAACCCTGGGCCTGAGAAAAATTTTGAACTACGGCCACACCATCGGGCATGCGCTCGAGGCCCTGAGCAACTACCGGCTCCTGCATGGGTTCGCCATCGCGCTGGGGATGCAGGCCGCGGCCAGGATCGCGATGGATATGGGGTTCCTCCATATGGGCGATTATGACCGGCAGAACCTCTTGCTTTGCACACTCGGCTTCCCGCTCCAGATGCCGGCCCGCCTGTCCGCCCGGCTCAAGACCCGCGAGGGCAAGGCTCAATTCTTTGCTTACCTGTTCAAGGACAAGAAGGTGAAAGCCGGCCGGGTGGAAATGGTGCTGCTCCGGGGGATCGGCCGGGTGAAAAAATTCGAGGATAACTGGACCGTGCCGGTCTCGGCGGAAATGATTGAAGCGGGGCTCCAGCAAATCAGTTAATGATTCCCTACAAGGACGATAACCCCTCGGAAAAATTTCCCATCGTAACCGTCATCCTGATTGCCATCAATGTAGCGGTCTTTCTGTTTTGGAAACTCCAACCCGCGGCCGTTTACCAGCAGGCGATTTTCCAGTTGGGCATGGTCCCTTATGAAGTCTGGAAGGGGGTGAACCTGCCCTTCTCCGTGTACCTGGAATTCTTGAGAAACCTGGGAATGGAACTCCCGCCCGGCTCGGCCCAGCCCCTGGTCCCGCAGTTCTCCCCCTATTTCACCATTTTCACCTCGATGTTCATGCACAGCGGCTGGATGCACATCGCCGGCAATATGCTTTTCCTCTGGATCTTCGGCAACAATGTGGAGGACTACCTGGGCCACATCAAATATCTACTGCTTTACCTTTGCTGGGGACTGGTCGCCGCGGGCGCGCACCTGCTGGCCAATCCCGGCTCGATGATCCCGACCGTGGGCGCGAGCGGGGCGATCAGCGGGGTGCTGGGCGCGTATCTGATCCTGTTCCCCTGGGCGCGCATCCATGTGCTGGTGCCGCTCTTTTTTTATTTTTTCACCACCACCCTGCCGGCCTGGTTCATGCTGCTGTTCTGGTTCTTCTTCCAGCTCATCGCCGCGGTCCCGGCCTCGGGCGGGGCCGGCGTGGCCTATTGGGCGCATATCGGCGGGTTCGCCGCGGGCGCCGCTTATATGCTGCTTTTCAAGCGCAAGCCCGTGCCCCGGCCTTACGGCTTCCGGACCCGGGCCACCCGGGGTTTTTACCGATGATGGACCTCCATATCCACAGCGTCATCAGCCACGACGGCAAGGCCTTGATCCGCGACTACTGCCTCAAGGCCCGCGAACTGGGCATTACCGAGCTCGGTTTTTCCGAGCACCTCGACCTGTTCTCCAATGACCCCCATTTCGGCCTGCATGATTATGAGCGATACCTGGCCGAGGTCCGGGAGGCGCGCGAAAAATTTCCGGACCTCCAAATCCGGATGGGAGTGGAGGCGACCTTTCTGCCGGAAATCCGCAAGGAACTACAGGAATACCTGGAAGGCAAGGACTACGATTATGTGCTGGGCGCGGTGCACTTGCTGGAGGGCGGGCGGGTGACGGTGAGCGAGGAACAGGATTGCCAGGAGTTGTTCTCGCGGCGCGAGGCCGCGGACTGTTACGAGGAATATTTTGAGCTTACGCTGGAGGCGGTCCGGAGCGGGCTTTTTGACGGGCTGGCGCACCTGGATATGATTAACCGTTATGGGCGAGGCTATTGCCCGGACTGGGAATGGACCGGCTGTTACGGACTGATAAGAAAAACTTTCGAGGGCATGCTCAAGCGGGGCATGGCCCTCGAAATAAACGGCTCGGGCTTCCGCTCGCAGCCGGCCCAAAGCTACCCCGACCAGGATCTGATAAAGTTTTACCGCGAGCTTCAGGGCGAGCTGGTCACGGTCGGGTCGGACGCGCACAAGCTGGAGGACTTGGGCGGCGGGATCGGCCAGGGATTGGCGATTTTGAAATACCTGGGTTTTCCGCGTTTGACGACTTTTGAAAGGAGGAATCCGTTATGGGTGGAAATCGGAAATCTAAAATTGGTCCCGGATTGACCGGGGGTTTGCTGGTCCTGGGCATCGCGCTCTTGTCCTGGGTCCCCTGGCCCGCGGAGCAAAATGCGGTCAAGCAAATCCAGGATGACGGCCTGGCCGCGAAATATTGCCCGGGGTTCGTCCAGGGCGAGGGCATCAAGCCGGACCTGAGCCATGTCTATTACCGGATGGCGGAGGACGACGCACGGATTTTGATCGCCTGCCACCCGACCTGGCCCTATGAAAAGGACGAGGGGAAAAAGGGGTTCGCGACCCTGTTCAACAAACTTTTCTACACCGGCGGTCTCAAGCTCCAGACCAAAATTTTCGGCCCGGAGGATATCGAGGCGATGGAGATCGTGGTGGACAAGCAGAGCCAGAAGATCGTCCGCATCCGCTACGAGAGCGCGTCGCACGACAAGCAGGAAGTTACGGGCGAGCAGGCCGGAAAGATCGGGCGTCCCTGGTTCGAGGTCACCACTTGGAACCACATGTTCGAGTTGACCGGCCCGGAAGCGGCTTCGGGCAAAAAGGTCCAGGACTTGAAGCCCGAGTATTTCACGGACGAGCGCTGGAATTATTACGGCATGACCAAGAAGAAGCAGAGCCTCTTGTCGCAGGACCGCGCGCATTTCGAGTGGGAGCATCAATAAGGGTTTCCGGTTTTGGGTTTCGGGTTTGTGGTTAAAGCTGGAACTCGAGACCCTTATAAATTCAGGCTCCTCTAGCGAATTTGTGGGTGGTTTTTGACAAATAGGCAATAAAAAGCACAGTCTTTTCGGGCATTTAGCCTCTGCCGAGGCATGCCCGAAACGAGGTGACTGTGCTGATGAAGAGTTTAGTGAGGAAAACGCTGGGTGTCAAGGACCACAAAGTGCTTGCCCACCCCCAGTTTTTCGTGCGCAACTGCGCACTTTGGATTGCGGCGTCCGCGACGCCGCTTTAAATGCCTGATCCAGTTCGCAAGCCAAGCTGCAAAAAGCGGTGGCGCTGCCACCGCAGTCCAAAGCGCTTTCAGCGCAAATTGATTGAATTTATTAGAAAGATTAAAAACTGGGGGTGGGCAAGCCACCAAGTGGGGTCGGTGAAAAAGGAACAAAGCCCGGTGGTAATCGTTCTGAAGCGGAAGCTTCGGCGGCATCTTCCCTGCTCGCGATGCGGGGATCGCTCCCCGGTTTACGACCGGCTGCCCGCCCGGCGCTGGCGTCATGTTCCGCTCTGGGGGATGAAGGTTGAATTGGTCTATCGGCCAACTCGGGTCCACTGTCCGCGCTGCGGGGTTTGAGGAAGGAGATCAGCCGCTAAACGGACTTTCCGCAACAATGCTTGAATTTGACCGGTTTTCCGTTTGGTCCTTTCTTCCCACATGGGCATGGGGCATTCCGACCCACCCCGGCGAAGGTCAGTCTCTTAGCTTGGCTCACATAATCAATCGTTTCAACGGAAGGAATTCTAAAAGACAGCACGGTTTTGCCGCTCACATTGGTGATTGAAAAATCTCCCTGCGTTATAATATCCATTCCGATTATTGCACCAATTTGCCCAGGAATCTCCTGACACTCAAGGACCGTCACCCCAAAGACTGAAACACCGTTGGGCAAATCTATATTCACCAAATAGCGATTTGTCGGATCGCTGCCCCCGGCGTGGGACATCATGCAAGTTCCCACTGGTACAAGCCCCATTTTATTCGCGGTGTCCTTTGTGACTAGACTATTCGTGGCCCCGGTATCCCATAAAGCTGAAGTTGTATAAGGCGGTCCGGGGGGCGGTTGCGTCTTAGGGTCAAATGCCTTAAACAATTTAATTTCACAACGTAGCCGTTTTGCCCTACCCGAATGTACGGTGGTGAGCGCACGAAAAGACTGGAGCATATTCTAATTGGCCTCAGGAAACGGCGATGCAATTAGTGCTGATGGTGGCTGTATAAGCCTCCGGCCCGGGCTTGCACGGCTGCAACATAAAGGTGCCCAGCTTGTGGCTTTTCTGCGCCTCGGTATAGGCCTGGAGCATGGTCGAATAGACGCCGACTACCTCGTCGCCTACGATTACCAGCACTTTGCCCCGGTGCTTCGAAACCAATTCTTTCTGGTGCTTGATAAAAAACTTTAGTTCTTTTTCAAACATTGCCAACCCCCCTGCAATTCTTATTATAGCCCTTCCCCGGCGGTCGTAAAACCAATATCCCTCCCCAAATATTTAGGCATGCCCGAGATCTGCGTGTGGCTGATCCCGTGATAATCTTCTGTTCTTTAAATGCCAATGCCCCCTCGCTGTTCCTATTTCAAGATCGGCAAAAAGTTTTCTGCACAATCTAATGGAATACCAAGAAACCGAATCATTTTCTTAATGTGGCCAATTTCAATGTCCGGGTTCTTCCCCCCATGTGGACCTTTTGGAAAATTTGGATAAATCTTCCCATTGTATAAAATGCACCAGTAATGTGGTTTTTCTTTAGGTTTATACCCCTTGGCACAATGATCCAGCATTTCAAAAACCCGTTTCAGGGGCACAGTCCCTTTCGAAGCCATCGTAACTAAGCCTTACGCAGCAGCAGCATATGGGGGTAAGGTTACATCTTTCTTGGGAAGAATATCGTCGTTCTTCTTCATTGCAAATTTAGCATTTTTATCCAAGAGGATAATATTGATTGTGCTTTCAAAATCGCCAGTTTCTTTCTTTAGAGTGCAAAGTTCCGCCGGGGCTTTTACCTTTCCGGATCTGATGGCGTCACGAGCCTTGATCCATTCAGCCTCATCTTCCTTATCTATGGCATTAAAGAAATCTTTGGCTGCTTTTTCAAACTCCTTAAAGTTCTCTGACTCTGCTGCAAAATCCAGGAGTATATTCTTAAAAGCGGCTCTAAAATTGAGCTGGGCTTCAAATATCTCTTGGCCACAATCCGCCATTCCGCCTGGCTGAACACCGTATAGCCACCACTTATCATATTCTTGGGCCATAAGAACCCTTCCCCTGGCAACAACCAAGGCCAAGAATCCTTTACCATAGATGACCTGTTCAAATGTAAAAAGAAGAGAATACTTTTCCATCATCCACCCTCCGCTCAATAGCCAAGCCCAAACTTTATCCTTCCATTGCGCTGTTATTTCGATTCATGGGACTAAGGATAGGATTCCTTAGCCCCTTATTGCATGAGGCAACTTTACATGGAATTGACAACCCTTGTCAAGAGCAAGTTTCTAATTGATGTACCTAGCCAAAATACAACATTTTGCTGTATAATCAAAGACTTGAGCAGCATGCTGCTCGAACACTTTAAATTTAGATATTGCCAATTCTTTCAAGCTTCGCATATAACGCATTGATTTATAAAGCAAATTTTTCATAGCCCTCAAAAACGCATTCATAAATTTTTGCCTTAGCCTTTTAATCATGCAGCCTCTTTGTTTTATCAAGCATATCATTTCAGATGGTTAACTTAGAATCTTACTTCCAGCCCAATCCCGGCGCGGGCTTCGAGGGGCGCGGAGGCATAGCTCATGGCGAGCGAGGAATAGAGGCTGAGGCCGAGGTCGAGTTTGTTAGTGCGCAGGCCTAATGGAGAGTAAGCGTATTCGACCTTGTAACGGTCCAGTTCGAACCCGACCAGGACGCGGTTCTTGAGGCGGGGTGGCTTTGCCACCGCCGGGGGCGTCTTTTCCGCAGACTTGCCTTGCTCAATCTCGCCCCAGAATTTGTCGGTGAGGGTAAGGCTTCCCGGATGGTTGTCGAAGATATTGTCATCCCGGAAGATCCATCTACCGGCGTCGTCCTTCACTTCCACTTGATATTCATAGTCCTGAAAACAGGAGCGGCAATCTTGAGAAATCGCGGACATGCGTGTCCCCCTTGACCCAAGGGTCGGAGACCCTTGACCCGCGGGTCTTTGACCTGCCTTTCCGCGCAAGATTTTGGTTTCTTGCGTTGGGGACTCGGCAATCTTTTTTCGCAACTCTGACAGGCGCAATTTTTCGCGCAATTGGGCTTGCTCGGACCGGAGCGAAAGGTTCCGGCTGCGCTCATAAAAAAAGAGCCCCAGCAGGATGCCGATGATGAATAAAACGATGATGGCCGCGGCCATTTTAATTTTGCTGATCAATTTTTTTCCCCCAGGTATAAGCGGTTGCGAGGATGGCGTTCGGGACGCCGATCACCAGGGCGATGCCGGAGAGACCGCCGATGAAGTCCGGGCTGGGCGCAACCAGGAACCGGATGGTGATGCCGATTACCAGCAGCAAGGTCACCAGCATGGTGGTCGAGAACCAGAATGCGGTTTTGGACGGAATGCCTTCCTTGGTAAACAGCCAAGGCCAGGGGCCTGCCCCTGGACCCTCTGCTTTTGGCCCCCTGCCTTCTTGCTGATTGGTCATTGCCCTTTTGCTCCCACGAGCACATTCGCGATGCCCTGCGCCAGCGCCGCCGTGATCTCATTGACATGGGTCTTGATCCATTCCGCTTCCCCGGGATTGGTGAGAAAGCCGCACTCGACCAGGCAGGCGGGCATGGCGGTATGCTTCAGCACATAGAAGTCCGCGGGAGTCACACCCCTGGCTGCGCGGCCAAGTTTGCCCAATTCCCCGTGGATGGCTTGGGCCAGGCGCTTGCCGGGCTCGCTCGCGGGATGGTGGAACACCTCGAGGCCGTGGGCGGTCCGGTCAGGCGAGGCATTGCAGTGAATGCTCAGGAAGAGACCTGCTTTTAAATTGTTAGCTATCTCACATCTGTCCTCGAGGGCGGGATAGCGGTCGTTTTCCCGGGTGAGGCGCACCGCCAAACCTTTTGCGGCCAGGAGCCGGGCGAGCTCGAGCGCGATTTGCAGGTTGAGGTCTTTCTCCTGAAGCCCGTTGGCGACGGCGCCCGGGTCTTTGCCGCCGTGTCCGGGATCAATCACGATCAAGCTCATGGCCGGCCTCCCCATTATGGTACGCGAGTTTCTTCTCGATCCGGATCAGCCGTTCCTCCGCGCGGAGCAGGAGCTGTTCCTGGTGCTCCAGCTGATGCATGATCCGCTCGCTCCGCTCCGAGCACAGCTCGCGGCTGACCGTGTTATTGACCTTCTTGTTC
>CAIUDS010000213.1 GCA_903897985.1 uncultured delta proteobacterium | reverse complement strand
GCGGTCTGGACCGGCACGGATATGATTGTTTGGGGAGGATTTAATGGGACTAGTTATTTGGCTACCGGCAGCCGCTATAACCTGACCGGAAATTCCTGGACCACCACCCAGGCGACCAATGCCCCATCGATCCGGGCTTATCATTCCGCAGTCTGGACCGGGACCGAAATGCTGATCTGGGGAGGATATTGGGACGATCTCTCAACTGAATATTTTCTCAATGATGGGAAAAGGTATAACCCCACCGGCAATAGCTGGACCGCAATTTCCGATCTTGATCGGCCGGCGGAAAGATACGCGCATTCCACGGTCTGGGATGGGACAAATATGATGATCTGGGGCGGACAAAACGCCGACTTCTACTTCGATGACGGAGCCAGCTATAATCCTTCCTCAAATGTCTGGAATCCCATTTCCAGTCTCAATGCGGCTTCACCCAGGGCATGGCACACCGCGGTCTGGACCCAGGGCTTGGCCGATCCCATGATGATCATCTGGGGCGGTTCAAGTGCCGCTGGCGGAGATACCAACACCGGCGGCAGGTATTGGCCGTAGTTGGGGGTCTGGGGTTTCCTCCTTCGTCCCGCTTTAGGGCGGGACTACGGAGGACGAGTGGGATTGGGGGTTAGGGGTTGGTGAAATTCCCCTATCCTCCTATCATCTTATTGAGAGTGGGCAGTCGGCAGGGGTCAGTGGCCTGTGGTCAGGGGTCGGTGTAATTCCATTATCAAACTATCATCTTATCAACTTATCATCTCCATGCCTTTGCGGCCTTCCTGTCCGCCGTAGCCTCTCGTCATCTGTAGCTTTAGCGAAGGCTGATGGCGAAGGAGGATGCGTCTTTGCGGTAAGATTCGGCAATTCGGAATTCGCGGATTCAAAAGCGGGGCCACCGCGCCACCGAGGATTTAAACGCAGGGTATTGTCAAAACGGAAAAAGTGTGCTAGGTTTATAAGCCAATTACACACGCGGTGGAAGCGCCTTCCGGGTGCCCTGAGCGAGCGCGGGACGGTCCCGGGCGAGTCGAAGGGTAAGAGGGCAGAGACCGCGGAGGAAAAAAACCCGAAGGAGGAATTGGAAAATGGCAGTAGTAACCATGAAGCAGCTCCTGGAAGCGGGAGTCCATTTCGGACACCAGACCAGGCGCTGGAATCCGAAGATGAAGCAGTATATCTACGGCGCGCGCAACGGGATTTACATCGTTGATTTGCAACAGACGGTTCAGATGTTCGAGAAGGCCTACCAGTTTATCGTGCGCACGGTTTCGCAGGGCGAGGAAGTCCTGTTTGTGGGGACGAAACGGCAGGCGCAGGCGGTGATCGAGGAAGAGGCTCAACGGTGCGCGATGCCGCATGTAAATCACCGGTGGCTGGGCGGGACGCTGACCAATTTCAAGGTTATCCGGACCAGCGTTGAGCACCTGAAGAAGATCGAGGAAATGGCCGCGGACGGCAAGCTGGACCTTTTGCCCAAAAAGGAAGTCATCCGGATCCAGCGGGAATACGCGAAGCTGGAGCGGAATGTGGGCGGGATCAAGAACATGGAGCGGCTGCCCGGGGCGCTGTTCGTGGTTGACCCGAACCAGGAGGAGATCGCGGTGCGGGAGGCCCGGAAGAGCAAAGTGCCGGTGGTGGCGATCGTTGACACCAACTGCGAGCCGGACCTGGTGGATTATATCATTCCGGGCAACGATGACGCGATCAAGGCCATCCGGCTGTTCACGACCAAGATGGCGGACGCCTGCATGGAAGGCAAGGAAATGCACCAGAAACTGCTGCGGGTTGAGCCGGAGGTCGCCGCGGGCGCGAGCGTGGTGGATGTAGTCGCGGAAGGCAAGCCGAGACCCAAGGTCGAGCGGTTGAAAGACCTGGTTGCGGAGGAGTTGGGCGAAGAGGAAGAAGAGGAGAAGGAGAAAGCGGAACCTGGCGAAGCGGAGGCGGAAGTGGAAGCGGAGGAAGAGACTAACGAGGATGATGAAGACGCGGATTGAGGCAACGAACAGGAAGTGACTTGTATAAAAGTCAGGAGGTTTTTCGGTGGTTGAGATTAAAGCGGCATTGGTGAAGGAGCTGCGGGAAAAAACCGGCGCGGGGTTCATGGACTGCAAGAAGGCGCTGGAAGAGACGGGCGGGGACAAGGAAAAAGCGATTGATTACCTGCGCGGCAAGGGCATCCTTCAGGCCGAGAAAAGGTCCGGGCGGGCCACCAAGGAAGGCCGGATCGGGTCGTATTTGCACCGGCCGGGCGAGAAAATCGGGGTGATGGTCGAGGTCAACTGCGAGACCGATTTTGTGGCGCGCACGGAGGAATTCGCGGGCTTTATCCGGGAACTGGCCATGCACATCGCGGCCATGGCGCCTCGGTATGTGGCGCGGGAGGAAGTTACGAAGGAAGTGATCGAGCGGGAAAAAGCCATCTACAAACAGCAGGCGCTCGAGAGCGGGAAGCCGGAGAAGATTGTGGACAAGATCATGGAGGGCAAACTCGAGAAATTCTTCAACGATGCCTGCCTGCTCGAGCAGAAATTCATAAAGGACCCGGAGAAAACGATCGAGGACCTGCGCAAGGAGCTTTCGGCCAAGACCGGCGAAAACATCGTGATCCGAAGGTTCGCTCGCTTGCAGGTGGGCGAGGTGCTGTAAAGCGATGAAGAGCGGGGGAAATTTGCCGTCGCCTCTTTACCGGCGGGTGATGCTCAAGCTGTCGGGCGAGGCCCTTGCCGGGAAGGAAAAATTCGGGATAGATTCCGAACGGCTGGACTGGATCGCGGAGCAAATCCGGGAGGCGGTCAGCCTGAAGGTGGGCCTGGCTTTGGTGGTGGGCGGCGGAAATTTTTTCCGGGGCGGCCGGGGAGGGTGGGGCGTTTCCGACCGGGTGAGTGTTGATTACCTGGGCATGCTGGCCACGGTGATGAACTCGGTGGCGTTGCAGGAAGCCCTGTCGCATCACCGGGTTGAGAGCCGGGTTTTAAGCGCGATCAATGTGCCGCAGATCTGCGAGCCGTTCATCCGGCCGCGGGCCTTGGGCCATCTGGGCAAAAACCGGGTGGTGATCCTGGCCGCGGGCACCGGCAACCCCTTTTTCACGACCGACACCGCGGCCACCCTGCGCGCGCTCGAACTGGGGTGCTCGGTCCTGCTCAAGGCCACCCGCGTCAAAGGGGTTTATGACTGCGATCCGGAAAAATACGCCGACGCAAAATTCTATCGCAACCTGAGTTACACCAAGGCCCTGAGCAAGGACTTGAAGGTGATGGACGCGACCGCGTTGAGCCTGTGCCGGGACCACAAGCTGCCGATCATTGTTTTCGACTTGTTTGAAGAAGGAAACCTGCGCAGGGCGCTGCTGGGCAAATCCGTGGGCACCCTGATCAAATAAGAAAAAAATAACCGGGAGGGGAATGAAGATGGACAATGTTCTGAAAGACCTTGACCAGAAGGCGGAGAAGACCATCCAGGACCTGGGACAGCGGCTGGGCAAAATCAGGACGGGGCGGGCGAGCGCGGGCTTGCTGGACGAGATCCGGGTTAATTACTACGGCCAGATGACCCCGCTCAAGCAGATGTCCAATATCACGGTGCCGGAGCCGCGGCTGATCATAATCCATCCCTATGACACCAGCGCCTTGAAAGAGGTGGAAAAGGCTATCCTCAATTCGGACCTCGGACTCAACCCGCACAATGACGGCAAGATGATCCGGATCCCGATTCCGGAGCTGACCGAGGAGCGGCGGAAGGAACTGGTGAAGGTTGTGCGCAAGGTTGCGGAGGAACACCGGGTGGCGGTTCGGCAGGAGCGGAAGGACGCGGTGGAGAAACTGCGGAAGCTGCAGAAGGACAAGCAGATCACGGAGGATGACCTTCATAAGGGCCAGGACAAAATTCAGGAAAAAACGGACAAGACCATCAAGCGGATTGACGAGTTGGCCGCTAAAAAAGAAAAAGAAGTGCTCGAGGTCTGAACTGGTCTCGCCTTCATTGCCAAAGCATGTCGCCGTCATCATGGACGGAAATGGCCGCTGGGCCAAGCGCCGGGGCCAGGACCGGATTTATGGACACCGCCGGGGAATCGAGGCGACTAAAACGACGGTCAAGGACGCGCGCCGGATGGGCGTCTCCTATCTCACCCTGTTCGCCTTGAGCACGGAAAACCTGAAGCGGCCCCGGCGCGAACTCGAGGCCCTGTTCAACCTGCTCCGCGGCTACATCCGGCAGGAGATTGAGCAGTTGGTGGAAAACGGGGTCCGGCTCCGGGTGATCGGACGGACCGAGCTTTTACCCAAAGACTTGCAGGAACTTATCGCCGGCGCCCTGGCCAAATCCAAGAATTGCCGCAAGATGACCCTGACCATCGCGCTTTGCTACGGGGGCCGCGATGAAATCCTCCGCGCCGCGGCCAAAGCCATGCGCCTGAAAAAGAAAAGCCTCGACGAAAAAACCTTCAGCGCCCTGCTCGACACCGCGGGCATGCCCGACCCGGACCTCCTGATCCGGACCGGCGGCGAACTCCGGATCAGCAATTTCCTGCTCTGGCAGCTTGCCTACACCGAACTCTATTTCACCAATACCCTCTGGCCCGATTTCTCCGGCAAGGAACTGCGCAAGGCCGTCAAGTTCTACCAGACCCGCGAGCGCAGGTTCGGGCTTACCAGCGAGCAGATCGAGGAAAAGAGCCAATTCTAACCCCGGTCCATGCGTAAAAAACAGATCAGCATCCTCGGATCAACCGGGTCCATCGGGACCCAGGCCCTGCAAATCCTCGAGCGCTTTACCCAAAAATTCTCGGTCGCGGCCCTCGCGGCAAAACAAAACCTGAAACTGCTTGAGGCGCAGGCCAAAAAATTTCACCCGCGGCTCATCTCGGTTGAGACGGAAGCCGCGGCGCAAGAATTGAAAAAACGCCTGCCCCCGAATATAAAAGTGGTTTTCGGCGCGGATGGGCTTGAACAAGCCGCAAGCATCAAAGCGGCGGACCTGGTTTTGATGGCGCTGTCCGGGTCGGCCGGACTCAAGCCGTTGCTCGCCTCGATTGACGCG
>CAIUDS010000212.1 GCA_903897985.1 uncultured delta proteobacterium | reverse complement strand
CTGCTTTCCCGCTTCATCTTCTTTACCTCCTTTATGTTGGATTTATACAACATAATAGCTTGAAAAATAAGAGAAATCAAGTCCAAAAGAAACTAAAGAAAAAGTGTTAGACGGTCAGACCATTCCCGGCTTGACGCCCGATTCCGCCCCGGAGTAGAATCTTTCCAGCCATATCATGAGGGGGACAAGATGAAGAAGATCATGTTCTTGGTTGCGGGCCTGCTGGTCGGTTTTTCCGCATTTGCCGCCAACCTTTCCCTGACCGCGGAGCCGTGGAAACTAAATGCGATCCAGGGCGAAATGCCAAAAGAATGGCTCACGCGTGAGTTTGACGATTCGGCCTGGGCCGTGCAGAAGCTGCCGGGCCAGTGGCAGGAACTCAAGCAGTTCGAGACTTATTACGGCAAGATGGCCTACCGCCATCAGTTCGACTTTCAGGCCCAACCCGGCAAGACCGATTACCTCCGCTTCAACGGCGTGTTCTATAACTGCAATATCTGGCTCAATGGATATTACCTCGGCCGCCACACCGGATACTTCGCCCCGTTCGAGTTCGACATCACCAACCAGCTCCGCGCAAAAAACATCCTCGTGCTCGAAATCGCCAACCCGGACCAGGAGGGCGAGCATAACAAGACCCATGTCACCGGCGTGTTCGGAGGTTGGGATGTGATCAACCCGCTCGAGAATGAGGGCGGCATTTGGCGGGAAGTGGAGATTGTGGAAACAGGACAGGCTCGCCTGCGGCATGTCTGGATCGGCACGGAAAAAATCGAGAACGACACCGCCAAAATCATGCTCTACGGAGAGATGCGCTCGCAGATTCTCTCGGTGGCCCCTTATAAAATCACCATTGACCTTACCCCGGAAAATTTTTCCGGCGCGCCTTTCCATCTCGAGTTCGAGCTCAAAGGCGAGCCGGGCGTCAACTATTTCAAAAAGGAATTCACCCTCGAAAAGCCCGCGCTTTGGAACACCTGGGACCGCGGCAAGCCCAACCTCTATCGCGTGAAAGTAACTTCCTGGCTCGATGGTAAACCCCAGGACGAAACTTCGTTTCTCACGGGCATAAGGACTATCGAGAAGCGGTGTCAGGACTCCCAGAAGAGGCAAGGCCTCTGTTGGCAATTTGTGTTGAACGGAAAACCGATCTTCATCCGCGGAAATAATTACGCGCCTTCCGACGCTTTCCTGGCCCGGACCAAGCCCGAGACCATCTCGAAGGACATCGAACTTGCCCGCGCAAGTTACTACGACATGCTCCGCGTCCATGCCCATGTTGACCGGCCCGAGTTTTACGACGCGGCCGACCGCGCCGGCATTTTGCTCTGGCAGGACTTCCCGCTCCAGGGTCAGTATGAGCATCATAGCGTGGTCTGGAAGGAATCGCGCGAGCAGGCCATGGAAATGGTCTGGCTGCTCGGCTCGCATCCCGCGATCGCGCTCTGGTCCTGCCAGAACGAGCCCGCGCCCTCAAAATACGATTGGGATGTGAAAGTCCTCGACACCGAACTCAAGCGCATCCTTGAGCTCACCGACCCCACCCGGCCCGTCAACCTCGGTTCCGGAATCATCCTCGAAACCGATGGCCACCTCTATTACGGCTGGTATATCTCCAAGGCCGACCAGCTCCCCAAAATGTTCTCCCTGCCCATGTTCAAGAGGTTGATTATTTTCCTCACCGAGTTCGGAGCGCAGGCCTTTCCGAATTACGACGACTCGATCAAATTCATGGACCCCGACATCTCCAAAATCGTCTGGGACGAGGTCCAGAAAAAATACCTGCTCCAGAAATACAACATGGACAAATATGTCACGCTCGGACCCGGCATGGACTTGAAAGCCTATATCGCCGCGACCCAGGCCTATCAAGCGCGCCTGCAAAAATTCCATATTGACCTGTTCCGCTCCGTCAAATATAAATACAACTGGGGCATGGTCACTTTCCTCTTCAACGACGCCCAGCCCGCCATCACCTGGGCCGTGGTGGACTACTGGCGCCAACCCAAGCAAGCCTATTACGCGATCCAGCAATCCTTCTCGCCGGTTTATGCCTTCTGCAGATGGCAGTTCGACCCCTATCGAAAAGGCTCGACCATCAAGCTGCCTCTGTTCATTGTCAACGACCTGCTCGAAACTTATTCCGGCGAGGTCAAAGCCCAAGTGACCCATGACGGCAAAATAGTTTATGAAAACAAATGGACCGCCAAGCTGGAGCCGGACATGCCCGCTCAACAAATCGGCGAGATTGTCTTCAAAGCCGACTCTCCGGGCGACTACAGGCTAAACCTGATACTTTCCGCGCCGGGCCTGGAAAAGCCGGTGGAGAATGTGACTGTGCTCATGATCAAATAGTAGAGGAAAACGCGGTTTGGATTTTTGAGGTCACAAATTGTGACCTCAAAAATT
>CAIUDS010000211.1 GCA_903897985.1 uncultured delta proteobacterium | reverse complement strand
TCTCGGTCGGTGGTTGAAGCCAGGCTCATGGTTGCGCGTTCCTGAGACAGACCCTGAGGGTCGGCCCCCAAAGTATCTTAGGAGCCGAACTGTGATGAGAAAGAGCATGGGGCAGGTTTACGGTTCACGGTTTCCGGTTTCCGGTTCGAATTCCAACTGGAAACCTGGAAACTTGTAAACCGGAAACCTGCGAGTTTTACCCCCCTGGGGAAAAACTCGCAGGTCCCCCTATATATAGGAAAAATGTTACATGAAAAAAGAGGCCCAGAAATGCATGCAACTCAATGATTTTAAAGGATAAATACAGATTTATGAACAAATTATACAGGAACAGATTTGTCAACCTGGGCCAAACGAAAAATGAAAAAATAATTTTTCCCCTTATTTATCAGGGGATTGCAAGGCTATGCAAAAATTGCACTTTTGTTTGGCCTAGCCAAACAGCAGGACAGGAAAAATCGGACAAACACTGCGCCTTCATTGACCGCTCCTGACACCGCTTTGGGTTAAAATTGGAACACTAAAAATCTTATAGGAGGGCTGAAAATGGCGAATGACTATGTTTGCAAGAACTGTGGTTTTAGGGGATTGCCAAAACGGGTGGTCCCGGGCAGTCTTTTGGCCGAAATTTTTCTCTGGTGCCTGTTCGTGGCGCCCGGGGTGATCTACACCGCCCAGCGCTTGATCCACAGTTATGACGGCTGCCCGGCCTGCAAGAAGCCCTTTATGAGCCCTATGGGGAAAAAATTGCTGGAAGGCCAGCAAAGCTAACCTGCGCTCATGGCCCTGGCGATCTTGGGGCGAACTCTGCAAAGGATAGGAAAAGCCTCTCGGGAAGGTTTTGCCGAGCGACCTGATTTGACATCCTTTGAAACTTGTGTTCAACTTTAATGCCAGAGGGCATCTATGATCAATTTCCAATAGGAATATGACTTGGCCAAGAATGGACATAGCTGGGGAATCGCTTGTGTAGCAGGGTTGACTTTTCTTGCCCTTCTTTTCGCAATTGCGCGGATGTGGGGAGCTTTCACATTTACCATCTATCTCCTTGTCGCGGCAATTGCAATAACCGCAGCCGTTTGGAGAAGCAAACGACGGGGTAAAAACATGGGCAGCGAGGAAAATATTAACTTCAATAGCTTATCGGCTACCTCTCCATCTAAAGGATCGCAGAACATTGAATGGAGGGGAAAAGGAACCGCTATTAGTGTCGGGGATTATGTGATCCAAGACCCGCTGACCTATTTTTCTGACGATGGCCGCGTTAGCGGCAATCGCGTCTCGCAATTCGACCAGAGCGGGCGGGAAGCATCTTGCCTTTACCGGCACCTTGCTATCGGGAGGCCGGTTTTGCAGGAAAAGGGGGCTTTGGGATACTGGCCGAGCTACGCCTCGATTAGCCCTGATCAGCGCGCCAACTACCTGCAGTGGATGGCATTGGGTAAGAAGGATGATTTGAACGATATCGGATATGCTTTTTTATACTTTTATGGGTTGGAGAGGCGACTGTTGGTGGACAACCAGGACTTCGATTTGATAATACCTGAGGTTGCGCGTCTGCTTAGCCGATATACTTTTTCAGGATCGTTTCTTTCATATCTAAGTTCCTTTATTTGCTACAATCTGGCCCGAATGGGGCTGGAAAAGGTCGACCAGAATCTCTTCGATACAATTTTTTTAAAATCGCCGGTAGCTGACAGCGAAACCGGGCTTGCCGTTGCCACAGCTTGGCTCTATATAAAGCAAATTCCGCTATCCCTTTATTGGGCAACTAGAATTGCTAGACAGGATCCTCGAACTCCCAGGAGCGTTGTAACTCAAAGAGTGCCCGAGGAGTTTCAAAAGCTTTTTGAAATTAAATACAATAATAAATTCAGCGATGGACTGATGCTGAAAGTTTCGTCAAACCAGCGTCGGCTGGACCATCATCCGGCAAGTCCATCTCTTGGCCGGACATTCGTACGCGGAGGATACCAGAGCCTTGCTGAGCCTATCCTGATACCCAATGTTCTTGGGATCCAGAGTCAATTCAACCCGATTCTTCAAATCTATTCAGAATGCATAGACGAACTGAAATCTTATAGCCATAAGGCTTTGCAAGGAGTTGACGGCAGAGACGCTTTTGAGGCCTTGCCGGATGAACTTAAGAAAGGAACCGAGCATCCCGACAGTGAGATCTGGCGCAAAACTATTTCCGAGCATGTGACAGAAAAAGGGGAAGTCATGGTTCCGATTTCGAAGCTGGCTCCTCTGCGCGGAATACCGGAAAGGCCCAAACTGACGCTCAAACAAAGCATTGACCTGGCGGAGACCGCAGGCCATATCGGCTATGGACTTGAAAGAGATCCCAGGATCACCAATTTTGGATATCGTTGGGAAGATATTGTTTCCGTTTTTCATCCTCAGGGAGAGGCTCTGGTTTCGAAGAATCCACAATACCTGGGCGCATCAATCATGCTTGAGCTGGGGCTGGCAGTAGCATCCGCGGATGGCCATATAGACGATTCCGAGATCAAATATATAACTGATTTCCTCAAAGGAATGTTTATGCTAGACCCTGCGGAGAGCCAGAGGCTGGAAAGCTTGAAAAAGTTGCTGGTCGCCCGCCCGCCCTCGATTGCTGAAGTGAGTCGCCGCCTTAAAGGCTCGCTTAATCAAGACCAGCTTGAAACCGTTGCCAAGTATCTGGTTGGAGTGGCATGCGTGGATGGCATACTTGAAAAACCGGAACTACGGCTGCTAAAAAAAATCTATAAGTCCCTTGGATTGGAAGAAGCAAACCTTGACCTTCTGATTGATTCAATACGCCAGGAATTTCCAGAACCGGTTGTGATCCAGACGGGAAAGCGCTTGGGCCGGAAAGGGGAAGCCATCCCAACTCAAGCAGAAGCCAAACCAGATAGAATTTTTCTGGATGAGAGCAAGATCAACACAATTTTGCAGGAGACCATCGAGGTTGGCATCATTTTGTCACAAGTCCTTGGGACCAATGATAACTTTGAATCAAGTGAGCCCCCAAAAGCCGCCCCTGAAAATGTTCAAACCGATCAGGTTGCCGGTCCACCAGTCCTTTTCCGGAATCTGGACCCAAGATATTCTAACTTTCTGGCTGAACTGGTTACGATCCCACAATGGGAACGCAAGCAATTTGAACAACTTGCGCGCAAATTCAATCTGATGCCCGCTGGGGCAATGGCGGCGGTTAATGAATGGTCCGAGCAGGAACTGGGCGATTTTCTCATAGAAGATGCCGATCCGCTTTTGATAAATCTTAATTTGATGGGAGAAAAAAATGAGCGAGACAATTAAGCCTCGAGAACGGGATGCGATTCTGCAGTCTCTCAGGTCGGGCGTAGTGCCAAAGATCGGCCTGGACCATATCCAGGTGGGCCGCAAGGCCGAGGTTGCCGCCATCATAAACGATTTTAATAGAATCGAAAACGGCGGCGCTTCCGTAAGGTTCATTATCGGCAGATTTGGCGCCGGGAAAAGCTTTTTCCTCAATTTGTCCCGGGCGGTTGCTTTAGAGAAAAAATTTGTGGTCGTTAATGCTGATATCAGCGTTGAAAAAAGATTATACTCCAATCAAGGCAAAGCCAGAGCCCTTTATGCCGAATTGATGCAGAATATGGCTATCCGAGCTAAACCGAACGGCGGGGCGCTGGCAAATGTCCTCGAAAAATTTGTCTCAGATGTAGACCATAATGTCCGACAAGGGGGCGGCGCCGATAAAGAAGTCGCCGAGGAAATTATCAAAAAGCTGAAGCCGCTGCAAGACCAGGTGAGTGGTTACGATTTCGCCAATGTTCTCATCAAGTATCTTGAAGGTTTTCATCAGCAGAACGAGACCTTGATGGGAAACGCTTTGCGCTGGTTACGGGCTGAATACACAACTAAAACCGAGGCCAAACAGGATTTGGGTGTGAGAAACATCATCAGTGACGAGAATATCTATGACTACCTTAAGCTCTTGGCCTCTTTTACGCGGATTGCCGGATATACGGGGCTGTTGGTCAATATTGATGAAATGGGCGTCCTTTCTCACCGGTTGAATAACGCGATCGCGAGAAATCAAAACTACGAAACGATCCTGCGGATTCTAAACGATTGTTTGCAGGGAAATGTCAGCGGGATCGGTTTCGTTTTTGCAGGCACCGACGGCTTTCTCGAAGACAATCGGAGGGGACTTTACAGCTATGAGGCGCTAGCCACTCGGCTTTCCAACCAGTTCGCAGTCAAAGGATTAAAAGATTATTCTGGGCCGGTGATCTCTTTGGAATGCCTCTCGCCGGAAGACCTCTTTGTTTTGCTCTGCAACATCAGGAATGTTTTCGCCTCGGGCGATAAGGCTAAATATCTTGTGCCGGACGAAGCCATGAAGGAATTTATGTCGCTATGTTCTAAAACGCTGGGCGCGGACTATTTCAAGACGCCCAGGGACTTGATTAAATCTTTCGTTGGATTTTTATCCGTGCTTGAGCAAAACCCCTCGGTTTCCTGGAAGGATATTCTTTGCTCGACCAAAATCGAGCAATCCGTAGATCCAGAGAGTATTCCCGGACCGGAGGACAAAGATGAAGGTAGCGATTTAACAACACTGAAATTATGAGCAACGAAGAAAATCATAAACCAACTCGCAATTCGCTCCCTGCTTTTGATCTTCTCCATCCCAGCATCCAAAGAGAGCTCTTTGCAATGGGATGGACCGAACTCAGGCCTATTCAAGTAGAGGCGATCCAGAAGATTCTATCCCATAATACCAGGTTTTTAGTAATTTCTGCGCGGACTGCAGGCGGAAAGACCGAGGCGGCCTTCCTGCCCATCCTTTCCAAAATCGTCAATGATCAAGAACCGGGCATCAAGGCGCTATATGTTGGCCCCCTCAAAGCGTTGATCAATGATCAGTTCCGCCGGGTTGAGCAATTATGCGAAAAATCAGAAATACCAGTGTATAAGTGGCATGGCGATGTGGTAAAATCCACCAAGGATCAACTGATTAAGAATCCCGCGGGGGTCCTGCTAATCACACCCGAATCCATAGAGTCACTCTTCATAAATCGACCGCATTTGCTAGACCATCTTTTCGCCAGACTTGAGTTCCTGGTGGTGGACGAGATGCACTCTTTCATCGGTTCCGAAAGAGGGGCGCATTTAAAAAGTCTGATCTGCCGGCTTTCCGCAAAAACTAAAAAGAAGCTCAGGATTATCGGTCTATCCGCCACCTTGGGAGACATGGAAAACGCTTGCCGATGGATCTGCGTTGATGAAAATGATAACGCCTTATTGATAAAGGACGAATCCTCGGAAAAGATCATTAAATACCTAATTCATGGTTACCGCCAAACAAGGCCCATCCCAGGGGTTGCAAGCTCGGAAAAAAACCAAAAGGAGGAAAGCACTCCGGCGGATATGAAATTAGCGGATGACATTTACCGGGCTTTCCGCAATAAGACCGCTCTGATCTTTGTGAATAGCAAAGCCCGACTGGAATCTTATGCGGATCATGTTAATCGAAAAATCGAATCCTTGAACGCCCCTAACACTTTTCGGGTCCATCATGCTTCCATTAGCAAAACCGAACGGGAGATGGTTGAGGAAGAGCTCCGAGATGAAGGCCCAACTGCGGTTTTTTGTTCGAGCACTCTCGAGATGGGAATAGATGTTGGGAATGTCTCTATCATAGGCCAGATCGGATGTCCCTGGTCTGTCAGCTCCCTGATTCAAAGGCTGGGCAGGAGCGGGAGGAAGGACAACGATCCTTCAGTGATGAGAGTATTTGTGGAGGAGTACGAGGCGGAAAATTCAGATTCAATCCTGGACCGGATCTTTACTAACCTTCTGCAAGCAGCGGCAATGACCGAATTGATGCTGGAAAAATGGTGCGAGCCGCCAGCAACAAATAAGATCCACGCTTCCACTTGTGTTCATCAGATTTTGAGCAATATCGCCGAAACCGGTGGTCTCAAAGCTAAGGCGCTCTTCTCGGCGCTGGTGGCCAAAGGCGCGTTTAGAAATGTTTCCGAAAAACTCTTCGTGGATATCCTTAAGAGTTTAAGCGAAAACGATTTGATCGAGCAGATGGATGAAGGCGATTTGATTTTGGGAATGAGAGGCGAACGAATAGTTAGGAACTATGAGTTTTATACAGCGTTCCGCACCAGCGCCGAAGTGGATGTAATTCACAACGATAAAACCATCGGGAGTGTTATTTTAACTCCGAACCTCGGCAAGGGAGGACATATAATTCTTGGCGGCAAAAGATGGGAGATAACAGAAGTGGACCTCCAGGCCAAGGAGATTCTGGTGATCCCATCGAAAGGTGGACGCTTGCCAGCTTTTTCCGGTGGCCAGGGAACGGAACTTCACCCCAAAATTAGAGAGAAAATGAGAGAACTCATCTTTTCGCAAACTATTCCGCCCTACCTGGACGAAACGGCAAAAGATTTGTTGCGGAAAAGCCAAGTAGCCGCCCAACGAGCCAAGTTGATGGAAAATTGCTTTTATTCCGAAGGCAAGGATTTGATCTGGTTTACTTGGACCGGCTCAAAAATTAACCGAACCCTGATGGGCTTAGGAAAATACTATGGTGGCTTGGAAGTGAGCGATGAAGGAATTGCCCTGGTTTTCGATGGTTGTTCTTACGAAAAAATAAGATCAGAGTATCGAAAGATTGTCGCCAGCCAAGTATCATCTCTTGGATTAGCTGAAAAATTTCCCAATCTTGCCATGGAAAAATTTGATCCATTTCTTTCAATGGGAATATTAGCGGAAGTTTTCGCAAACAACTGCCTTGATCTACATGGGGCATTGGAATCAATTAATAACAGCTTGCTGATATAATCAGCTTGATGATGGAGCAAATTGACTTGAGCGCAGGAGGCCGCATATAATTTCGCAAATGGCAAAGCGGATCAAACAAAGTTTGTGGGAGATTCTGGAGGGGACCGGGGAGAACCGGGCGACGAAAGTTTTTGTCGCATTTATCATCAGCCTGATCCTGGCCAATGTGGCGGCGGTGCTGTTCGAGACGGTGAAAAGCATCTCTTCCGGGCATACCGATTGGTTCAAGAGCTTCGAGATATTTTCGGTGGCGGTTTTTACGGTCGAGTATGTCCTGAGAGTCTGGTCGTCCGGGGCGGAGGAGCGGTATCAGAGACCGATGTTGGGAAGACTAAGGTTCATGCTCACGCCGTTCGCGCTGGTGGATTTGTTTGCGATCCTGCCGTTTTATCTGCCCATGCTGATCCCGCTGGACTTGCGGTTCATCCGGGTGGTGCGGATTTTCCGGCTGTTTCGGCTGTTCAAGATCGGGCGCTATTCGGAATCGCTCCGGACGCTCGGCAATGTGATCCGGTCCAAGCGCGAAGACCTGATCATGACCATTATCGTAGTTTTTGTGCTGTTGATCATCAGCTCAACCTTGATGTACCACGCGGAATGCGAGGCGCAGCCGGAATGTTTTTCCAGCATCCCGGCCACCATGTGGTGGGCGACCGCCACCCTGACCAATATCGGCTCTGTGAACTTCTACCCGATAACCCTATGGGGCAAAGTCCTGGGCGCGGTCATCGGCTTCCTCGGCATCGGCCTGTTCGCGCTGCCCGCGGGCATCCTGGGCTCGGGTTTTGTCGAGGAAATGCAAAAAAAGAAGAAAGTCAGAAAAACCTGCCCTCATTGCGGCAAAGAAATTTAGTTGCCCGGGGGCTTGACAAACGATTGGGGCGGGTTATACTACTGGAGCAAGACCTGAACTTTCTCATTGAAACCCCGGTTCACAAATAATTGGACGACCAGGCCGAGTGGGCGAAAGTTAATTTTTTAACGGGTTTAAAGCCAATTCTAAAAACAAACTCAAATTCCGAAAAGGATTCTATTATTTAAATACCAGTCCAAGGAGTGTCTCATGGCGAAGAACGAAGAACCGAACGAG
>CAIUDS010000210.1 GCA_903897985.1 uncultured delta proteobacterium | reverse complement strand
GGTTAATTAAAGGGAAGGCCATGGGGGGACTGGATGAAATAAGTTTGGATCCGCTGTATCTGTCGGAGGACGAGAAACGGATCATTGCGGAGCAGTTGGCGCTGGACCAGGGTCGGGATTTGGACCCGCTGATCGCGGAGTATGTGAAAGCGGTGAACCGGTTCCCGTTCATCGCCACCATCCGGAGTTGCGAGGGCCACGGCTATCCCGGCCATGTTTCGTTCCGCTTCACCCGGGAAGAGCACGAGAAGTTCATGGCCTCGGGCATCCGGCCGCTGATCGAAAAAAATCTCTGCCATATCTACCTCGAAGTCGGGACCTGGCTCAAAACCCCGACCGGCCTCTATTTCCGCTGGAACGCCAAATTCGAGCCGGAAAAACGCGACGCCTTCTTCGGCGAATTCATCCGCTGGCTCCAGGATCATTAAGGCCTTGGGATTTGGGAACTCCCGCTTGCGAAGGGACGGTCTCCATTTTAACGCCGGTCATAATTTGACCACCGCGGCGGCCGGGGCCCGAATTTGGGGCCGGGGCATCAGAGGCGAAACCGCGGGAATTGACAACCAAAACCAATGTTGGTAATCTAACATAGTTGCCGCGGGTTCCGCGGAAGCGGGTTTGCCCGCGGCAATTGCGGCGCAGGGATATGCGCCGAGGGTGGGTTGGTTATGTTTAAGCCGGAATCGAAAAAGAACTGGATCGAGACCTCGGCGGACCAGGTTGCCTACTTGGCGACCTCGGTCAACCGCCCGGTGGTGGTTCCGCCGGGACGCGCGCCCGAGCCGGCCCAGGCCTATGTGTGCATTTTGCGCAACAAGCAGGGCTATGAATTTTACATCTACCTCCATTTGATCGTCTCCAATCTCGGGCTGTTATACAAATGGGACGCGGGGGCGATGCCGAAGGACCTGGTGCCCCAGGTGCAGCAGGCGGCCGCGGAATTCACCGAGAGCATGGGCTTCATGATGAGCGACATGCGCTGGCGGGAGATGCCGCCGGAGCAAAAGGAACAGACTTATAACGGCATCCCGGTTTTTTACTCGGACCTCGCGCGGTTCAAGGAGGTTGCGGAGGAAGAGGTATTGGAAATCGAGCCGGTGAGCGAAGAGGTGGTGGTGGAGTCGGTGGAGGAGCCGGGGCAAGCGGTTACCGAGGGAGATTTTGTCATCCCGGAGGATAGTTTTGCGGAGCCGAAGCCGGAAGCGGAGGGCATGGTCTTTGAGGAACTGGCCCCTCCGGCCGCGGCGGTGGAGGCGCCGGCGGGCGCGGAGCCGGCCGGGGCGGCTAACGAGGAAGACCTGTTGCTGGACAACCTGGAGGCGAAGGAGGAAACGATTTCGCTGGCGGATTTGGCGGCGAAAACGGAGAGCCCGGAGTTGGTGATCGAGATCGAGGAAGATGTCGGGAAAGCCGAGGCGAGCGCGCCGGCGCCGGCCGCGGTCGAGGTCAAGGAAGAAATCATCTGGGAAAAAGAAACGGCCCCGTCCGAAGCGGAGGTTTCCGCGGAGCCGGCCGGTCAGGTTGAAGAGATTGTAATTGGAAAATCAGAGGAGCCGGAAACCATTGCGGCGCCGGCCGCGGTGGCGGCCGCGGAAGCGAAAGCCAGCGGCGGGGATGCCGAGGCCGAGGACCTGAAACTGATGGTCAGGTTTCTGGCGATGTTCTAAGAGGGGGAATTATGCGCAAAGCCTTGGTGGGGATGATGGTTTTGATGGTGTTCGGTTGCGCAACCGAGCGCGAGAAGGACCCGTGCGGGAATCCGGAATACATCAAGATTTCGAAGCAGCAGGCCCAGGAGGCTTTTAGCCGGGCGGATTATTATGAGGCGCTGGCGGATATCCTGGAGGCCAAGCGGTGCAACCCCAAGGACCCGGAGGTGTATTACTGGCTGGGCCAGATTTACTGGCGGAGAGTGGAGCTGGACAAGGCCAAGGAAAATTTCTCGGAGGCCATAAAGCTTAACCCGAAATACTCCGAGGCGTACAGTATGCTCGGGGATTTGTTCATGCAGCAGAATAATTACGACGCCGCGCTGGAAAATTATAAGAAAGCCGCGGGCGATGACCTTTACAAAGACGCCTTTTACGCCGAGAACAATATGGGATGGATTTATTTTCAGCAGGGCCAGTTGGCCGAGGCCGAGCAGGCCTATACCCGGGCCTTGGTCTTGAACCCGAACTTCTGTCCGGCCTATGCCAGCCTCGGCGAGCTCCGGAGCAAGCAGAAGCAATACGGGGAAGCGCAATCGCAATATCAGAAGGCGCTGGCCCTTTGCCCAAAGCTGGCGCGGGCGCATAATTTGCTGGGCATGGAATATAGCCGCCAGGGCAAAACCAAGGACGCCTGCATGGAATTCGGGCTGGCTCTGAAAACCGCCCCGGCGGAGGGCAAGGAATCCAAAGACGCCGCGGAGCATCTCAAGTTTTCCAATTGCCCGGCCGCGTCCAAATAAATACTCCGATGGCAAATTCTTTCGGCGAATATCTCCGGCAGCAGCGGGACAACCGCGAAATTTCGCTCGAGCAAATCAGCGCCCGGACCCGGATCCAAAAAAAATTCCTGCTCGCGCTCGAGCGGGGCCAGCTGAACCAGTTGCCCGGCCGGACCTTTATCCGCGGGTTCATCCGGGCCTATGCCGAGGCGCTCGGGCTTAATCCGGACCAGACCCTGGTCCTGTTCGAGGAATCCCAAAAGGAGTTGCCTTCCGCGGCCGCGGGAGAAAAGCCGGCCTCGACTCCGGAAAAGAAAAGGGCCCTGGTTTTGGTCCTGGTTCTGGTCTTGGTCGCGGCCGCCGCGGTAACGGTGATCAGTCTGACCCTGAGCTTGAGGCAACCCGCTCCGGCCAAAAAGACGCCCGGCGCGGCCCAGCCGGTCCCGCCGGCCGGCATGGAAAAGCCCTTGCTCAGGCCTCCCTCGGACCTTTCCGCGCCGTTCGCGGTGAGCATCAAGGCCACGGAATTGTGCTGGATCCTGGCCACGGTGGACGGAAAAACCAGCAAGGAGACCATGCTCTATCCGGGCGACTCGCTCAAGCTGGAGGCCGCGGAAAGTTTGAGCCTGCTGGTGGGAAACGCGGGCGGCGTGGAGATCACGGTAAACTCGGTGAAGCTGAAACCCATCGGCGGGCACTGGAAACCCATGCGGTTCCTGGTCCCCGAAGACCTCGCCAAATACCTTCCCGCGGAAATGCCCAAATTCGAAACCCCCAACCCGGAAACACAAAAAGCAGAGATGGTCAAACCGGAGACTCCCAAAGTCGAGACCCCCAAAGCGCAAACGCCCAAAACCGGAACCCCCAAACCGGAGACTCCCAAAGCGCAAACCCCGGACCAAAAACCGCAGTGAAAAAAATCTTGTTCCCGGCCGCGTGCCTGCTCTTGATGCTCTTGGCCTGCTGCGCGTCCAAAAAGGTTTTCCTCACCGGCGGTTGGCTTTATCACCGGGGCGGACTGGAAAATTTTGAGCAGCCTGAATTCGACGATTCCGAATGGGAAAAAATATCGCTCCCGCATACGCTCTCGATCGAGCCGGCCCGGTTCAAACCGGGCGAGAAATATTATCGCGGAGTCGGACTTTATCGGCTCCGCTACTCCGCGTTCAAGGACGAAAACGGAAAGAGCTCCTATCAGCCGGGCGATCGGGTGTTGCTTCATTTTGAAGGCGTGCTCACGCGTGCCGATGTCTGGCTCAACGGCAAATATGTCGGCTCTCATCTGGGCGGATACACTCCTTTTACTTTTGACATCACGGAACAGTTTCTGGCCGATAAGGAAAATCTGCTCGCAGTCAAAGTTGACAATTCCAAAATGAATGTCCCGCCCGAAGGCCTGCTGGTGGATTATGCGCTTTTCGGCGGGATCTACCGGGAGGTCTGGGCGGAGATCAAGGACGCGGCATATCTTGAAAACCCCTTTGCCTACACGGTTGAGCTCGATGGGCAAAAGGCATTATTGAAAATCTCCGCCCTGACTAAAAACACTCTGACGGCGCCGCTTCCCTGCAAATTTTCAGCAAGCTTGGATGATAAAATCAAGGGAAAAGAAGGAATAGAAAATATTACGGTTGCCGAACTGGAAAAAGAGTTCAGCATTCCGGTTGGAACCGGTAAAGTTGATCTGGAGCTGTTGGTGGAAAATCCGAAACTCTGGTCTCCGGATTATCCTTATCTTTATGACCTTGAGCTTGAGCTTTTGTGCCCGGATCTGGAAAAAATTCCCGAAGTCCCGCCGGATCAAAAACGAGGAGTTATCAAAGATTCCGTATCAATTGACTATGGCATCCGCTCAATCAAGTTCACCGAGCAGGGATTTTTTCTCAACGGCCGGCGGGTGCAACTGCTCGGCCAGAACCGGCACCAGTCTTTTCCTTACCTAGGCAATGCCGCCGGATTCCGTTTGCAATATCTGGACGCGCTCCTGCTCAAGCAAAGCGGCGCCAATTTTGTCCGGCTCTCGCACTATCCGCAAAGCCCGGATTTCCTCGATGCCTGCGACCGCTTGGGGCTGATGGTATTTGAGGAACTGCCCGGATGGGCTTATGTCGGCGACAGGGAATGGAAAAAAATCGCGGAACAATCGCTGCGCGACATGATCCTGCGCGACCGCAACCGGCCGGGCGTGATCATCTGGGGAGTGCGGATCAACGAGGCCTGGTGGGGCGAGAAGTGGCTCGCGCAAATGATCGCGCCGGCGCACGAACTGGACCCGAGCCGACCGGCCTCGGGCGCGCGCTATGTGGGGAATTTCCGGAACCTCCGCGAGGATGTGATTGCGCACAACGATTACTCGGGCGGACTGCTCAAGCCCCCGCCGGGCAAGCCCTGGTTCGTGAGCGAATACCTGGAGGGCCTGGCCCGGACGCGGCCCGACGCGGATCAGATAAAGGCCATCCGCTCGAACGCCTACATGCTCGAGCTGATCTTCTCCGATCCCAGTTGCGCCGGCAGCGCGGGCTGGGCATTCGCCGATTACAACACCTTCATTACCCCGCTGGCGGCCCCGCTCGCGCGGAACCGGATCAAGTTCGAGGGGATCGTGGACATCTTCCGGCTCCCAAAGCCGCCCTATTATTTCTACCAGGCGCAAACTTCCGGAGCGCCGATGGTCAAGCTCGTCAACCAGTGGTGGGAGAAGGACGAATTTCCCGGCGAGGTGATGGCGGTCGGTAATTGCGAGCAGGTGCGGCTCCTGCTTAATGAAAAGGAAATCGCAACCCGTGGCCCGGATAGAACCTATGCTTTTCCCAAACCGGGCGAATACCAAAACCTCCCCCATCCGCCTTTCAGCTTTTCTGGATTCAAGTTCCAGCCGGGAGCATTGACCGCGCAATGCCTGATCCGGGGCCAGAGCCAGGCCGAAGACCATCTCCGAACGCCGGGACCTGCGGCCAAAATCCAACTTGAATGGGGCGAGGAGTTCAGCGGAATTGAGCCTTTTTATCTGCTTTCCGACGATAGCTATTCCGACCCGATCCGGCTGATCGCCCGGCTAACCGACGCGCAGGGAAACCCGGTCCGGGAAAATCAGGCCCGGGTCAAATTCATCGCTTCCGAGACCGGAGAGATCATCGGCGAGAACCCTTTTCGCATGCAAGACGGCGTTGCGGTGGTCATGGTCAGAATGCTGATCCCGCCGGAACTGGAGAAACGTTTCGGGAAAGATTTGAAAAAAATCGAGTTGACGGCGCGGGCGGAAATCGAAGGCCGGCCCGGGATCCCGGCCGCGGAAATCTCTATCCTGATCGGCCAGGTGGTGGAGGACGAGGGAAAATTTCAAACCATGAAGGAAGAGCGCGATCAAAAGATGTCAGCCGTGGACAAGCTTGCGGATGAATTGTTTGATCGGCCGGAATTGGGATTACGCAAGCTTTTTAATCAGAAGCTGGGTGAGCTTCAGCAATTGTATATGGAACTGCCGGTTCTGATCGGCCCGGAGGACTTGAAAATCCTGAACTCCACCACCACTGAAAAATAATCAAACGGACTTCTTATAATAATACGCCACGCTTTCCATTTTGCAGTTCACCTGGTCAAACTCGCCGTGGGTCAGGGTGATGAGGATTTCCTCTTGCCAGCGGAAGCCGTCCAAAGGATGGAACCGGTATGAGCTAACCCTGTGGCTCTCAACCTTGCCGAATCCCCGGAGCAAGTCGGAATATCGGAATGTAGATTCCGACATTCCGACTTGCTTGAGGCCGCCGGGGGGTTGGGGAACACGATTGCTCGGCGGGGAGAACTGCGCGCAAGATCGAGGAACAAAGCCGAAGGGCCGCGGCGGGCAAGGAGCAGGTGGAATTTCGTCAATTCCGCTGAAAACCTCGGGAGGAATCGAAAGGGGTTGACAATGCCGATGGCCGGGTATATGCATATTGGGGAAAATATCCGAGGCTTTATCCGAACGCGAGGGGGTAAGCGCATGAAACAATTTTTGGGTCTTTCGGAGGCGGGTACCCTGGCCTTGCACGCCATGGTGCTTTTATCCGGCAGGAAAAATCAATGGAGGTCCGCCGGCAAACTGGCCCAGGCGCTCAAAGCTCCGCCCAGCCATTTGGCCAAAGTCATGCAACTCCTGAAGACGAACGGCCTGGTGGACTCGGTGATGGGTCCCCGAGGCGGATATACGCTGGCCCGGGACAGCGAGCGGATCAGCCTCCTGGATATTTATGAGGCGGTGGAAGGAAAATTTTTATCCCATGAGTGTATGATGCCTAAGCGAACCTGTTCCGGGAAAAATTGCATCTTCGGCGACTATCTGGAAATAAACATCCGCCAATTCCGGGATTATCTTTCCCGGACCAAGCTCTCCGACTTACGGGAATTGTATGCGCCCGCCAAACCTTTGCAAAATATGGGGAGATAATATCATTCCGGACCCTGGCGAGAGGCCGGCCTTATCAATTCTCGAAGAAGCTCGGAAATAGCAGCCCCAAGTCAGATCGAAGCTCGCGCCAAAGACTTAGGCCAAGCGATCCTCCGGCCTGGCAGCCCGGGTTATGATTACAAACGGCATTTCCTTTCTAAAGCCGGCATCGCAAAGTTTTTTCCCTGCCGGACTCCGCCACCAACATTGCCAGCCGCGGCCGGCTCGGATCCCCGGAGCAAGTCGGAAAGTCGGAATGTAGATTCCGACTTTCCGACTTGCTGGGAGGGCGGCTCGTCAGAAGGAGCGGGGCGGGGGAGGACCGATGGTGGGAGGAAGCGGGGTCAGGGTTTGCGGTAATAATAGGCCACGCTTTCCAATTTGCAGTCCACCTGGTCAAACTCGCCGTGGGTCAGGGTGATGAGGATTTTCTTCTGCCAGCGGAAGCCGTCGAGGGGATGGAACCGGTATGAGCTGACCTTGCCGCTCAGGATTTCCCGGACCGGGCAGCCGAACAGCGGCCCGGCAAAAGGCCCGGTCACATAATACCAGCCCGAATGAAAATAATCCTCCACCCCGGTGTATTCCACGGACTGCGGCCCGCGCGGCGCTCCCACCGGCTTTTCGAGGAACGGTTCCTTGCCAGGCTCTTCGTCATCCACATAGACCTTGAGGTTGCCCTCCAAATACGGGAATAAAAAATACGGCGGCGTGAACCGCTGGATCAGACTCAAGGGGTTGAAGGTCAAGGTGACCCCGAGGTATTGTCCGGCGCCGTTCTCCTGCAGGATCACGAACGGCTGATTGGGGACCTTGCTCCCGGAAATCTGGGGCGAATCGCGGAATTCCCGCGCGCGGTATTGCGCATGAAAATAACCGGGCGCCGCCAGCGGCTCCTTCAGTTGCGCATAAGTCACCGCGCCGAAGAAAAGCGGGATCGTTTTATCCCCGCGGTTCTCGATTTCCACCCGGGCCTTTTGGGCAAAGGGCATGGGGAAATAGGCGTAATAACCGCCGGAGCTCATGCCCACGAGCAGCGAGGTGAAATGGCGGTAGCGGGTGGTGCCTGAGCCGAAAAAATCCGCGACCGGGGAGCAGACCGCGGGCTCGGCCTGATCGTCGAAATAAATTTTGATCCACAGTTTTTTCTGGGCGGGAATGTTTTTGCGGCGCAGGAGTTCGAGATAGGACCCGATGAAGGTCATCCAGATCGTGGTAATACAACCCGGACCGGAGAGCCCGGGGAAAGCAAAGCTTTTCCCCGGCGGGATGGAGACGAAATCCTTGTGGCCGATCTTGTGGAATTTTTCGTATCCGGCCAGGGCGGGCATGGGGTTATGGCTATGGGTGGTTGCCTGAAGAATCTTGGCGTCGGCCGGAAGCGGGTTTTGGGCGAACCAGGAAAACATTCAGACCACCCCCTTTATGAGCGCTATTTCTTCTTGGCGGGCCAGATAAAATTTTTGCCCTTTTTGCGGAACGACTCCAGTTCCTTTTTCTTTTTTTCGAAGCCTTTGCGGCCCATGAGCGCGGAGGTGTATTGCTTGCCCAACTCGACTCCGGGCTGGTCAAAGGGATTGACATTCCAAAGCCCGCCCGCGATCACGGTGGCGAGTTCGAAGAGATAAAAGAGGCCGCCGAGGGAGCGGGCGTCAAGCTTGGGAATGGAAATGGTCAGCGAGGGCTGCCCGGCCCGGGCCAGGCTGGCGGAGGTGGCGAACAGTTCGGTGTTGAGCAGTTCGGCGATGGTGTGCCCGGAGAGCCATTTCAATTCCTTAAGTCCCTTGACCGGAGCCGGGATTTCCAGTTCTTCCGTGAATTTTTCCACCTGGAGGAAACACACCAATTTATCTTCCGGTCCCTCGAGGTAAAGCTGGATTTGGCTGTGCTGGTCGGTGGCGCCGAGCGCCCGGACCGGGGTGGAGCCGGCGCGGACTTGCTTGCCATCGAGGCCGGTCTTTTTACCCAGGCTCTCCGCCCAGAGCTGCGCAAACCATTCGGAAAAGTCCGCGAGCTTGGAACTGTAGGGCATCATGACCAGGTTTTTCCGGCCCTTATGCGCGAACCGGTAAAAGATGGCGGCCAGGAGTTCCGCGGGCCCCGGCTGGTTGCGCGGGTGGAAACAGATTTCATCCATTTCCCGGGCGCCCTGGATCAAGCCCTCGAGGTCAATGCCGATGAGGGCCGCGGGCAAAAGCCCGACCGGGGTGAGCACGGAATATCTCCCGCCCACCGAGGGCGGGATCGGCAGGCAAACAAGGTTATGCTGCCGGGCGAAGCCGCGGAGCAGACCCTTTTCCGGGTCGGTGACCACGGCCAGATGCTGTCTCCAGCCGTCGCTATAGGCTTCCTTCAGCCGGGTCATGAGATAAAGCAGTTGCGAGGCGATCTCCGCGGTGGCGCCGGACTTGCTGATGACGAGGAACAGGCTGGGTTCGGAAAAGACGATCGCGAAGATGTCGGTGAGCCAGTCCGGGTCAAGGTTGTCGCAGACAAACAGCCGGGGCCGGCCTTCCTTCAACTCGAGTTCGCGGCTGGGCCGGAGCGCCGAGGCAAGCGTGCGCGCGCCCAGGGCGGAGCCGCCGATGCCCAGCACCACTATGTTTTGAATTTTCCCCTGAAAGGGCTGGGCGAAGCCGAGGCAATCCGAGACCATTTGCCGGTCAGCCAGGACTTGGGCGAAACCGAGCAGGCCCGAGTTTTTCTCCTTGGCCAGCCCGTTGCGCACGCTTCGCGCCTTCTTCAAAACCGCGGCCAATTCGTTTTTGCCCAGGCCGGACTTCTTGATCAGGTCGCGCATGGCAAACCGGTAATCTATCTTTATCATTTGCCGCCTCCTTATTGGGCTACCCCTTGCATTCTATGGGAAAATGCATTAAATTCAAAGCGCCATGAAAGAAACCGTGCTGGAAGTGCGCGGTCTAAGCAAGACCTTCAATGACATTCAGGCCGTCAAAAACCTGAACCTCACCATTTACAAGGGCGATGTCTATGGGTTCATCGGCCCGAACGGCGCGGGCAAAACCACCACCATCCGGATGATCCTGGACCTGATCCACCACGATTCCGGCTCGGTCAAGATCTTCGGCCGCGACCTGCACCAGAATTTCCGGCGCACCATCGCCCAGGTGGGGGCGCTGGTGGAATCCCCGGCTTTTTATCCCTACCTGACCGGATATAAGAACCTGAGTCTGTTCGGAGACCTGAGCGGGGGCGTGAACGAGGATCGGATTCGGGAAGTGCTGGACATGATGGGTCTTGCCCGCCGCGGCAAGCACAAGGTCAAAGGCTATTCGCATGGCATGAAACAGCGGTTGGGGATCGGCCTGGCCCTGCTGAGCCGGCCCAAGCTGCTGATCCTGGACGAGCCCACCAACGGGCTGGACCCGCAGGGCATCCGCGAGGTAAGGAACCTGATCCGCAAGATCAGTCAGGAGCAGGAAATCACCATTTTCCTTTCCAGCCACCTGTTGAGCGAGATGGAAATGGTCTGCAACCGGATCGGGATCATGTACCGGGGCACGCTGATCAGCGAGGGCGAGGTTGACCGGATGCTGGGTGGAGACCAGGATCAGGCGGAGATCAAGGTTGCCCGGGAGGGCGAGGCCAAGGATTTGCTGGAGCAGAAATTTCCGGGGCTTAAGCCGACGGTAAAAAAGAGCGGCTGGCTGGAGTTCAAGAAGGCGCGCTGGGATTTGGGCAAAATCAACCGGGAACTGATCTCGGCCGGGTTCATGGTGGACTCGATCTGCGCCCGGCGTAAGAATCTGGAAGACTTGTTTGTGGACCTGACCGGAGAGTCTAAAGATGTCTATTGAGACGG
>CAIUDS010000209.1 GCA_903897985.1 uncultured delta proteobacterium | reverse complement strand
CGTTGATTTTGCAGGCTGGAAGCCCGCACCACAACCGCCTTTTGCGCCCGGGCGCTGAATAAAATATAATAAAGCTTTGATGGCCAAGGGTTATTACAAATCCGTTCCGGGCAGCCGCGACCTGCTCACGCGCTCGCCCAAGTCCGACGAAGCGATCCTCAAAATCGAGCGGGAGCTGGAAAAGGCCGAGAGCCTGGGGCCGTTCTATGAATACGGGGACGAGACCCTCGGCGGGGTTATGCTCAAGGGAAAAATGATCGCGATCCCGGAGGAAGTCTTTGACCTGTTTCTTTCCGAACTCGAGCCCATCGAGCAGAGCGTTTATCTCCAGCTCTTCCGGCTTTCCTATGCCCGGTCCCGGAATTTCTGCCGGGTGGGCAAGAAGGACCTGGCCCGGCGGACGCGGTTGAGTTTGCTCCGGCTGAATGCGGCGCTCGAGGGTCTGGCCCGGAAGAAAATGATCAAGCCGCTGCACCGGAGCGTGAAGGGAACACTCTGGCGGGTTTATCATCCGGCCGAGTTGGGCAAAACGGCCGACTACGAGATCGTCCAGGGCACGCGCGTCAAGATCCAGGTTGAAAAGCCGCGGAAAACCCGGGCCGCGGCTTTGCCGCGGAAGCCGCTGGAATCGCCGCTCAATGTTGACCGGTTCGCGGGCCTGAGCAAGGACCAGCCGGAAATCCCGTTGCGGAAAATGGCGGAACGGTTTTTCGAGTTGAAAGGCGGAACGGCCGGGGACCTGGAAATGGACGAGGCGCTCGCGGTGATCACTGGGCTTTTGGAAGACGGCTTCAGCCGGAAGCAGGTGATGTTCGCGCTGCAATGGTTCCGGCAAAAGTTTCCGAAGGAAAAAGACCTCTCCCGCCTGCCCTATTATATCACGCGCGCGCTCGAAGAATTCAAGGCGTAAGCGCCCCTACCCTGCGCTCTAACCCCGCGGCGCGGCCGCGGGCAATCCTTGACGGTATGTCGGGGCGGTGTTAGCATAAGGTTAGGAATGCCGGATCTGGTAAAAAAGGGAAACTTCAAAGATATCCTGTTCGCGCGGGTTTTCTATGCCCTTGCGGCGCGGGGCAAGACCGGGGTGCTTGCGATCCGGAATCCCGTGGATAATTTGATCCAGAAGCAGATTTATTTCCTGGGCGGGGATTCGGCGTTCGTGGAGCACGGGGGCATGGAGGAAACGCTGGGGCAGATCCTGGTGCGGGAAGGCAAGATCAGCGAGGAGGAGTTGGAGAATGTCCTGGAGGAGCACGCACTGGGGGAAAAGAACATCGGCGAGGTGCTGCTTGACCGGAAGGTTCTGAATGCGGAGGAATTAACCCACTGGCTGTCTTTCCAGGCCGAGCTCAAGCTGATCAACTGTTTTGGTTTCAGCGAGGGCTTGTTTGAGTTCACGGAATACTCGGTCAAGCAGTTCCAGTTCCCGGTGGTGATGTTCAAGATCAACGCGGAGCGCATCCTGTATCTGGGGGTCTATAAGTATTACAATCTCAAGCGGCTGGAATCCGAGTTGGTGGGTCTAAAGGATAAGTGGCTCAAACTGACTCCGGAATGGGACCGCTTGGGTATCAGATTCGGGTTCACCTCCTCCGAGCTGGCCCTGATCAACGCCCTGGAAAACGGCCAGGCCTTTGCCAAGGTTATTGCCGGGAGCAAGCTGGGTCTGGGAGACACCTTGAAAACGCTGTATGCGCTGCTCTCGTGCGGGATAATCGCGGTTGAGGAT
>CAIUDS010000208.1 GCA_903897985.1 uncultured delta proteobacterium | reverse complement strand
GAACTGGAACAGGTGCTGAACCGGGCGCGGAAGTTCGCCCGGCAGAAAATCTGGCCGCGTTCGCTTGAGATCGAGGAAAAAGTATTCGCGGACCCAAAATATTTTGACTGGGAGATTGCGCGGGAGGGGGCGAAAGACGGCTGGATGGGGTTTGCCGTGCCCAAACCGGTGGGCGGCCAGGGCTATCTGGGCGTGGGCATGAGCCTGGTGATCGAGGAGATGTGCGCGGCCTGCGCGGGCATTGCCAACATTTTCGGGGCGCATGCGCTCGGTTTCTGCGCCATCGGCCTGAGCCTGGACATGGAGGTGATTGACCGATACCTGGGCCGGATTGTGGAGGAGGAGAAAAAAGGGGAGCCTTGGCTCTTTTCGCTGGATATTACGGAGCCGAGTGCGGGCTCGGATGTTGAAGACGCGGAAGGTTTATGCGCGGCCAGGCTGAGCCTGGAAGCGAAAAAGGTAAGCGGCGGCTATCTGCTCAATGGCCGGAAATGCTTCATCTCGAACGGGAGCGTGGCCAAAACCCATTTTGTGACCGCGGCGGTGGACCGGAAGAAGCCGTTTGAAAGCTTCAGCGCGTTCGTGGTGCCGGGGGATGCCAAGGGACTCAGCATCGGCCGGGTGGAGGAGAAGATGGGCCAGAAGGCCTGCCCGGCCGCGGAGGTGGTATTCGAGGATGTGTTTGTTCCGGAGCGGGACCGGCTGGGCGAGGAAGGCGAGGGCATGCTTCATACCATGGTGATCCTTTCCGCGAGCCGCGGACCGGTCGGAGCCATCGCCAATGGGATCGCAAGAGGCGCATTCGAGCGGGCTTATTATTATGCCGCGAGCACCCGGCGCAAAGGCAAACATCTGATCGAGGACCAGCGGGTGCAATATCTCCTGGCCGAGATGCTGCGCCAGATTCATCTCAGCCGGCAGGCCGTGTATGACGCGGCCTTTTATTTTGATTCCGAGCACATGCCCAGAATCCTGGCCGAACCGGCCAGCAGAATTGCCACGCTCTTATTCCCATACCGAGTCCGGCGGTCGTTTTCGGGACTGCCCATCTGGGACCGCATGTATCGGTTCATGCGGGAGCGGGCGGAGGAAAAAGTTCCGCTCTCGGTGAGATCCCAAGCGGTGCGGCTCAGCTCGATCGCCAAGGTGAGCGGTTCGGACACCGCGGTGAGCGTCTGCCGGATGGCCATGGAAATCCTGGGAGAAGACGCGTTGAACCGCGAGTGGGGGATCGAGAAATGCTGGCGCGACGCCAAGCTGACCCAGATTTACGAGGGCACCAACCAGATCAACCGGCTGGCCATCATCAAGGAATTGCGCGAGCCCGGCGTGAGCGAAGGGATCGGGTTGAAATAGCAATCGCCCATGGAAGCCACCGCGCAAAAAATCAATCCCGAACTCAAAGGCGGCATCAGCCTGGTGTTGCCCTGCCACAACGAGGCCGGAAACATCCAGGATGTCATTATCGAGGCGATCGCGGCCCTGGAAAAAGTCACCGGCGATTTCGAGATCATCGTGGTGGATGACGGCTCCACCGACGGCACGCGCGAAAAGGCCGCCCGGCTCTCGGCCTATAAATACCGACTCAAGATCAAGACCCATTCCAAAAATCTTGGCTACGGCGCCGCGCTCCGGACCGGGTTTGCAGCCGCGGACAAGGCCTGGATTTTTTTCACCGACGCGGACCGGCAGTTCCAGATTTCAGAAATCACCAAGCTGATCCCATATCTGGAGCAGAGCAAAATGGTGATCGGTTTCCGCGCACGCAGGCAGGACCCGCTCCACCGGAGGATTTACGGCGCCGTGTTCAGTTTCCTCATTCGGGTCCTGTTCCGGGTTTCGGCCCGGGATGTCAACTGCGCCTTCAAGATCTTCAACCGGAAAATCATTGCCGATGAGAAGTTGGTGAGCCGGGGAGCGCTGATCAACGCCGAATTGCTGGCGCTCGCCCGGCGTAAGGGAATCGTATGGGTTGAGGTCCCGGTCTCGCATTTCCCGCGCCGGGCCGGGAAGCAAACCGGCGGGAGCTTCCGCGTGATCGCGCGCGCGCCCTGGGAATTGGTCCGGCTATTTTTTCACCGGCTTTGATACCCGAGCCAGGGCAGGTGTTCAGGCGGCCTCTCCCCGCAGTCCGCTCATGATGCCGCCCTGATGGTTCAGGGCCACGAATAAGAGCAGAAGCAAAAAGGTGACATGAACCCGGATGGGAATGCCGAAAATGCTCCCGATCCGAAAAGACCACTTCATTAAGGCCTCCTTGGCTAAAGGGTGATCGCGCGCCTCCGTTGTTTAGATGTAGGGATCGGGGTAAAAAGATTTTATTCGGAGATTTCCTCGATGTAGCTCCGGTATTCCTCCGCGCTCATCAGGCCCTCCAGTTCCTTCAGGTCTTTGAGCTCGAGCCGGAACAGCCAGCCGTCAACATAGGGGTCGTCATTGATCACTTCCGGGGAATCCATCAAGGGAGTGTTCACCTCGATCACTTTGCCCGAAACCGGCGCATATAAATCTTCAGTCGCCTTGGTGGACTCGATCACCCCGAAAGCGGCGTCCTTATCAACCGCGTCATTCTCCTCCGGAAGCTCGAGGTAGACAATGTCGCCCAGTTCCTGCTGCGCATAATCGGTTATGCCGATCACAGCCTCTTTCTTCTTCTCAATCCTTATCCACTCGTGAGTCTTCGAATACTTCAGTTCGCCGGGAAATTCCATCTCCTAACCTCCATTCATATTTGTCCTGATAATGAACAACTTTTTCCCGTTATGTCAAGCCGCCGCCGGTTCAACCCGGCGGCCAGCCGAATTTCCGGCCGCCCAAGACATGGATGTGCATGTGCGGGATTTCCTGGCCCGCGTCCGGGCCGGTATTGATCGCCATCCGGTAGCCGCTCCCGGCAATGCCCAACTCCCTCGCCACCCGGGCCGTGGCCTGGAACATCCGGCCGATGAGTTCCCGCTCCGAGTCCCCGACTTCAGACGGGTTCTGCAAATGCCGGGTGGGCGCCACCAGAAAATGGACCGGCGTGGCCGGCTTCAAATCCCGGAAGCAAACCACATGCTCATCCCGATACAGAAAGTCCGTCTTGATCTCGCCGGATACGATTTTACAAAATACGCAGCCCGCCATATTCAGCCTCCCCGGCAGGCAAACCTTCCGGTCCGCCCGCCTGTCCGGTTATTTATTAAGCAGAAATCAATTCCTGTCAAGCCCGCCGGCCCGAAACCTTTTTTCATGGTTCCGTCGAACTAAAATTTTCCGCTTGGATTTTGAGGTACAGCTCCTGGAGTTTCTGCGCTTGGGTGTCGCTGGGGGGAGCGATTTTCAAAAGTTGCTCGAGCAAGGCGCCCATCCCGTCCAGTTCCCGTAGTTGGAGCCGCGCCATGATCAGGTTCTCAAGATAGACATAGTTTTCCGGATCTAGCCGCCAGGCCCGGTCGAGTTCCGCTCTTCCGCGCTCGGATTGGCCTTGCCGGAACATCAGGACCCCGAGCGAGTTGTGCGCATCGGCAAAATCCGGCCGGAGCCGGAGCGTCCAATTCAGTTCCCGGTCGGCCCGGTCCAGCTCCCGGTCTTGGATCAATATCACCGCCAGGAAATGGTGAGGCACGAATTCAGAGGGACTCTGTTTGATCGCGCTGCTCCAGAGTCCCCGCGGGCTTATCCAGTCCCGGCTTTGAGCATGGGCCAGGCCCGCGAACAGGATCGCGCTCAAAACGATCGGCAATGCCAGCCGCCGGTTATGCTTGAGCAGGTAATCCACGGCCAGTCCCAGGCCCATGAACAATCCGGCCAAGGCCAGATAGCCCCGGTAATACGCCAGCAGGATGTTGAGGCGCAAAAACAGGACCGGGAGCAGCGCGGAAAAATACCAGATCAGAACCAGCAAAGCCTTCGCGTTCCGCCGATATAGCGCCGCTCCCGCAACCGCCAGATAGCAGATGATCGCCAGCACGGCGAGCGTAAGCGCATGGCCGGGCAAGCCGGGGAAAATGGACAGCCGGACGGGCATGAGCGTTTTGAGGAAATAGATCGCCGGCGAGAGCATGGCCGCGAGCAGGCTGTCGCTCCGGCTGTAAAGCGGGGTCATCGAGCTCTGGGTCGGCACGAACGGGCTCCCGGCCAGGTATTTGTAAAGCGCGAGGAACCCCCCTCCCAAAACCAGCAGGGGTAGAATATCCCGGGCTAGGCTTTGCCATTTCCAGTCCCGGTCTCGGAAAAAACTTAGCGCGAAAATAATCGGGATCAGGACCACCGCGTCAATCTTGCAAAGTAGCGCCAGGCCGAAGAACCCCAGATGCAGGCCATACTGCGCGGCCCGGGACGGGAAATTATGGGAATCCTTGCTGCGGGCCCAGAGGAAAAGCGATACCAGCAGGAACAGGCTGCACATGATCCCGCTGCGCGCGCTCAAATAGTTGGCGGAAAATCCCGGCAGCGGATGAACCAGAAACAGCGCGCCCGCGATCAGACCTGCCCGCCGGCTTTTGAACAGCGCCTGGGCGCAGAGAAAAAGGAAAAAGCCGGAAAGGGCGTGGAGCAGGATGTTGGTGGCGTGGAGCGCAGCCCAATTGCCCTTGCCCAGTTTGTAATCAAGGGCATAGCTCAGCGCCACCAGGGGCCGGTAGGGGCTGTTCCCGATCTTGGCGCTGAAAGTGCCGGGGTTCAGAAAAAATCGCTTGAGCTCCCAGACCTTGATAAACGGGTTCTGCTCCAGGGTGTTAAGATCGTCAAACACAAAATCGGCCTTGAGCGACGGGAAGTAGATCAGGAAACCCGCGGCAAGAAAAACCGGGAGCAGGACCAGATTGAGGAACGCCGTCCGCCTGGGAAATTTTTGGGTATTTTGATGCAACTCGGTTTCCATCCCGCCTGATAATAGCAAAAGATTTAAAAATTAAAAATGCGGTCGGACCCGGGCGGCATTGAAAATCGGAACTCCGGTGATATAATTACTGGAACTGGAGCAAGAGGAGGAATTCAGAATATGCGTTATCGTTTGAACAAAGGTGTATTGCGGGTTTTTCTGCTTTTATTTTTGGTGATGGGGTTGAGTTTCGCAAGCATCCTGCTCATGGGCAGGTTCCAGAACGCCCGCGCCGTGGCCCAGGAATCCTACCAGTATCTCGAGGTCTTCAACCAGGCCCTGGACATCGTGCAGAAGCGTTATGTCAAGGAAGTCGAAATGAAGGACTTGATCTATGGGGCCATCCAGGGGATGCTGGTCAAGCTGGATCCCCATTCCGTGCACCTCCCGCCCGAATACTTCAAGGACATGAAAATTGACATCACCGGGGAGTTCGGCGGTCTGGGCATCGAGGTGGGCATGCGGGACGGCCGGCTGGCGATCATTTCTCCGATCGAGGACACGCCGGCCTGGCGCGCCGGGATCAAGGCCGGCGACTTTATCGTAAAGATTGACGGCGTGTCCACCGAGGGCATCAGCCTCAATGACGCCGTCCACAAAATGCGCGGGAAAAAGGGCGCCTCCATCACCCTGGGCATCATGCGGGAAGGATGGACCGAGCCCAAAGATTTCACCATGGTGCGCGATGTCATCAAAATCAAGAGCGTCAAGCAGTTCGACCTGGTTGACGGCAAATACGGCTACATCCGCCTGGTCCAGTTTAATGAAAACTCCTCCAACGAGGTCAACGCGGCCATGCAAAGCCTGGTCGCGAAAGCGGGCGGCAAACTCGGGGGGCTGATCCTGGACATGCGCTGGAACCCGGGTGGACCGCTGGACCAAGCGCTCGATGTTACCGATGCTTTCATCTCCGAGGGCCCGATCGTGAGCATCAAGGGCCGCTCTCCGGAGGACAACAAAACCTTTTACGCGCATACGCAGAATACCTATTCCGGCTTCCCCATGATCGTGCTGGTCAATTCCGGTTCCGCCAGCGCCAGCGAGATCGTGGCCGCGGCGCTGAAAGACACCGGCCGCGCCCTGATCGTGGGGACCAAGACCTATGGCAAGGGCTCGGTGCAGTCGCTTTATACTCTAAAGGACGGCTCGGGCATCAAGCTGACCACGGCCTATTATTACACCCCGAGCGGGAAGAGCATCCAGGCCGAAGGCATCACCCCGGATGTG
>CAIUDS010000207.1 GCA_903897985.1 uncultured delta proteobacterium | reverse complement strand
TCGCCAAGGCCATGCAGGAGGGCTGCCTGGGCCTGAGCGCGGGCCTGATCTATGCGCCCGGGACCTTCACCACGCCGGACGAACTGGCCGAGGCGCTCGCGCCGGTGCATGAGGCGGGCGGGATTTTCACCTGCCACATCCGGAGCGAGGGCGATAAGCTGCTGGAGGCGATCGAGGAATTCATTTCTGTGGGCAGAAAAGCGAAAGTGAGGCTCGAGCTTTCTCATTTGAAAACCGGCGGCCCGAAAAACTGGGGCAAGCTGGAGCGAACCTTCGAGTTGATCGAGCGGGCCCAGAAGGACGGGATCGAAATCATGGCCGACCGCTACCCTTATACCTCGAGTTTCACCAGCTTGAACGCGGTGCTCCCGGATTGGGTGTTCGAGGGCGGGGAGGTTGAATACCGGCGGAAGCTGAAAGAGGAAAAGCAGAAGATCATCGCGGAAATGGAACAACAATATGAGCCGGACTACTGGGAGCGGATCACCGTCAGCCAGTGCTTCAGCGAGCGGGCCCCGGAGGTGGAAGGGAAGACCGTGACGGAATTGGCAAAAGAAAAAGGGGTCAAGCCGGTGGCGTTCGTGGCGGACTTTTTGGATCAGGAAACCATCAGCCCCAATGCTATTTTCCACTCGATGAGCGAGGAAAACCTGGATCGGATTTATCAAAAGGATTGGGTGATGATGGGATCGGATTCCGGCGCCCGGGGATTTTCCGGGGTGCTGGCCAAGGGCAAGCCGCATCCCCGCGTGTTCGGGGCCTTCCCCAGATTCTTTGCCAGATTTATGCGCGAGAAAAAATTGTTCGGGCTGGCGGAGGCGGTCAAGAAATGCACTTCGCTCGGGTGCCAGCATTTCGGGATCGCGGAACGCGGGAAAATCGCGCCCGGATTTTACGCGGATTTGGTCTTGTTCGACCCGGAGAAAATATCCGACCGCGCCACTTTTGAAAATCCGTTCCAGCCGCCGGTGGGCATCGAGATGGTGATGGTGAATGGGGAGCTCGCGGTGCGCAAGGGGAAACTGACCGGCAAGTTCGCCGGGCAGGTGGTGAGGAAAAAGCCATGAAGCCATTGATCGGAGTGACCGCGGACATTGACGACGGGAGCCGGTTTAACGAGAAGCTCAAGGGCAAGCGCATCGCCCACCTCTGGGAACGCTATTTGCTCGCGGTGCGCGACGCCGGCGCTGCCGCGGTGTTCCTGCCCCCCAGCGCGAACCAGGCGGACGCTGGCGTCCTGCTCGACCGGATTGACGGCCTCCTGGTTTCCGGCGGGGCGTTCGATGTTCCGCCGTCGTATTACGGCGAGCGGCGGCTCAAGGCGGCGAAGGTGAAGCCGAAACTCGAGCGGAGCCGGTTTGAGCGCGAGCTGGTCCTGAAAGCGGCAGGGCGCGGGATGCCCATCCTGGGAATTTGCGGCGGCGAGCAGATCATCAATGTCTCGTTCGGTGGGAGCCTCTTTCAGGATCTTTCTCATCAGCGCAAGAATGGCCTGGCGCATGAGCAAAAACTTCCACCCCTCCGGCCGTCGCATCCGGTCGAGGTATTGCCCGGAACCCTGCTCGCCCGGCTGCTTTTCAAAAAACGGATCGCGAAGCCCGAACTGATCCGGGTCAACAGCACTCATCACCAGGCCGTGAAAAAAGTCGGCCGCGGTCTGCGCGTCGCGGCGGTGGCGAGCGATGGGATCATCGAGGCGATCGAGTCGGAGCGGGGCTTTGTGGTGGGCGTGCAATGGCACCCGGAGCTACTCTACCCGCATTATCCCGAACAGGCCCGGCTGCTCAAAAAATTCGTCGAGGCGGCAAAAGGATGAACGGCCTCGACCGCGGAGGTGGAAGATGACCGAAGCGATCCTACCATTCCTGGTATTGGCTCTGTTTTTCGCTTTGTCCGCCGCGTTCGTGGTCCTGATCGTGTATCTGACCCGGCGGCAAAGGCGCTTGCTGGCCGCCAAGCTTCAGCCGATCGCCAACACCCTGGGCGGCGAGGTGGTCAGTGGCACGCTGCTGGACATTCATGTCCGGTTTGATGGTGAGGAGGCGGAGACCCGACTGAAAATATTTCCCGGCAGCAAGAACCAACCGCCCACGCTGGCGCTTAAGCGGATGACGGTCCTCGGGTTCGACCTGGACATCGGCCGGGAGGATGCGATGGTGCGGGCGCTCGAGAAGATTCATCTGGTCAAGGATGTCAAAACCGGCGATCCGATATTCGACCCTAAATATCTGATCCGCAGCAAAAGCCCGGAGCAGGCCCAATCTTTCCTGCTCGAAGGCGGCCGGCGTGAGGCGGTGGACCATTTTTTCGACGCCGGCTTCACCGACCTCCATGCGGACTCACGTATGGTGAGCGTCAGCAAGATGCAATACACCAATGCGGACCTGGAGCCGGAACTGGTCCGGCGCCACCTCGAGGCCATGCGGAAATTTATCTCGGGTTGAAAAAAGCCCAAGCCGGTCACGGGAGTCGGTCTTCCAGTTTCCTCACCCGGTGGAAAAGCTCGGGCAAATCCTTGAGCCGGGTGAAGGTCCGCTTGGCATGGTTGAAGGGCATGGCCGGATTGCCCATGGCCGTCCCCGATCAACTTCGCCCCGATTTTTTCCGCGAGGTCCTTAAGTTTCATTGCGCCTCCCCAATCGCGACCGTTTTTACGAGCTCTGAAATTTGCGCGATTGGAGATTCAATTGCCCAGGTCTTCGCCCACAATATACACTTCAATCTCGGTTAAACTCGGCGCGCGGTGGAGAACCAATTCGGCCCGGCAGACGCGGTCCGGCGAATTGCAGTCATTACACTCGCCGGTCTTCACGCAGGGAACTTCAAGGTCCAGCTCGGAGGCGCGTCGAGGCGCCGCAAGGTTCATGATCCGAGTGCGCGCCGCAGCCAGGTCCGGCGTGAGCTTATTTATTCCGATCACGAAGATCACCTTTGGCGGTCCGAAAATAGTGGGAGCAATCCGGTTGCCGACCCCGTCCATGTTCAGGATCTCGCCGGTCTCGGTCACGGCGTTGGCCGAGGTCAGGAGCGCATCACAGGTAAGCTGAGCCTTGCGCATTTTGAGGATGTCCGCTTTGCTCAGCCCCTGGAGCCAGTGGTCATAGGTAACATTGCCGCGCTCGCGCAGGGCCCGGTCCAGGCCGAGCTCGCGCACGGTCCTGCTCCCGGGAATCCCGACCCGGGCCGCTCTGGGTATCCGCTCCAGGATCAGCTTCGCGGCCTGGTCCTTGCTTGCGACAAACTCCGCCTTAAACCGGTGCCGGTTCAAGGCCTGGATCGTTTTCTCAATTCTTTCCTCCATCTCCACCGTCCTTCAAAATCACTGATAACTATTAAACCCCAAAGCCGCAAATAACGCAAAGAAATTCCCTTCCCATAACCAGCCAAACCGGGAAGCAATAAGCTTTCTATTTGACCAAATAGTTTTTGCTTTGTATCATGATTTTGGAGAGAGCCCCGTGAAAAGCAAGAAAAACAAGAAAGGCCGATCCGCCAAGAAAAAAGCCCTGCGGGTCAAAAAGGCCGCAAAATCCTTTCGCCAGCCGGAAATACCTTATCGGGATTTTTTCGAAAGCGCGCGGGACATCCTTTACACCCTTACGCCGGAGGGCAAAATCACTTTTGTCAACCAGGCGGCGGAAGCCATCACCGGCTGGCCCCAATCGCGGAATGTCGGCAGGAATTTCCGGGAACTGATCCACCCGGATGACTGGGAGTTGGCCGCCTCGAGGCTAATCAGGGCCTTGAGCGGATCGAAAGAGCCGCCGATGGAAATCCGGATCAGGACCAAGTCGGGCGAATACCGGGTCGGAGAATTACTGGGGTCCCCGCTGACGGTTAAGGGCAAGCCCGCGGGCTTATTCGGGATCGCGCGGGACATCAACGAGCGGAAGCACAACGAACTGGCGCTGCGGTATCAAGCCCGGCTGGAAAAAATCATCTCCGACCTGTCAACCTATTTCATCAATATTCGGCTCTCCGAATTGGACAGCGGAATCGCCTTCGCGCTCCAGGAGATCGGAGGGTTTCTGGAAGTGGACCGCGCCTGTTTGTTCCAGTTTTCGCGGGACGGCGCCAGCATGTCCAATAGTCATGAATGGTGCGCCGAGGGGATCGAGCCGCAAAAGCAGAACCTTCAGAACCTGGCCGCGGATTCTCTTCGCTGGTGCGTGGAGCCGTTGCGCCGGCAGGAAGTCTTCCATTTGCCCTGGGTCTCCGAGTTTCCGATCCGGAACCCGGAGGAAAAGAGATTTTTCAAGGACCAAACCGTTAAGTCGGTGATCTGCATTCCGATCCGCTCGAGCAGGAAACTGGCCGGATTCCTGGGCTTCGACGCGGTCCGGGCGCAACGGACTTGGGATGATAACACGATCGTGATGCTCCAGTTGGCGGGGGAAATTTTCGGCAACCTGCTCGAGCGCAAAGAGATGGAAGAGGCCTTGCGCAAATCCGAACTGCAATACCGGCTCACCCTGGATGCGATGAGCGATATGATCCATATGGTGGACCGGGACTTGAAATTCACCCTGATCAACCAGGCCTTCCAGAAAATGAACCGGGAGTTGGGCTTGGCCAGCGAAGTGATCGGGAAAACCGTGCGCGAGGTCTTTCCCTTTTTGACTAAGACGATTTTCGAGGAATATCAGACGGTGATCTCGACCGGGAAGCCGCTGGTGACTGAGGAATTCAATCAGATCGGAGGGCGGGCAATTTACACCCAGACCCTGAAGATTCCGATCCTGGAAAGAGGGCAGGTCGTCCGGATCGTGACCGTGATTCGGGACATCACCGATTGGAAAAGGTCCGAGGCCACGCTGCGCGAAGCCAAGGAGACTTCTCAAACCCTGATCCAGCTTTTGCCGGACGCCATGCTGGCCATGGACTTGGAATTTAAGATCCGAGACATTTCCCGCCGCACCCTCGAGCTACACGGGTATGACCGGCCGGAAGAACTGCTGGGAAAGAGCGGCTTGGTCCTGATCGCACCGGAGAGCAGGGGAAAAGTGTTGGAGGTCCACCAACGAATCCTCAAAGAAGGATTCGTGCGAGAGGCGGAAGTCTTCATGGTCCGGAAAGACGGCGCCGTATTCCCCGCACAGATGAGCGTCGCCCTGGTCCGGGACTTGGAGGGCAATCCCAAAGGATCAGTCGGGGTGGCGAGAGAAGTCAAAAAGCCCCCTAACCCCTGAGACGGGGGTGTCGAAAAACTCAAATTTCTCGAAATCGCTCTTTGGTTTCCGCGGTCATTCCCGCGAACGCGGGAATCCAGGATGCTGATAATTCTGGATTCCCGGTCAAGCCGGGAATGAC
>CAIUDS010000206.1 GCA_903897985.1 uncultured delta proteobacterium | reverse complement strand
GCCTGGTCCTTGATGATGAGTTTCGCGCCGGTGATAGCCGATTCCTTCCAGGCCTCATTCTTGGCCTGCTGGGCCTCGCGCGCGGCGTCCTCGGCGTCGTTCTCTAATTGTAACTGCGCCAAAGCCTCAGTGCGTTGATCCTCAAAAAGCCTTCCGGAATCGTCTGCGTGTTTTTCTCGCAAGGCCGTCATTTCTTCCTCGTGACTGCCTTCCAGATAAAAGAGCGCGTCGTTTTTCTCCTGTTCGCTCAGGATTTCCGCCTCCGCGATGCGCTTTTTCTCTTCGAGGTAATCGGCGTCCAGACGCTCCATGTCGGTCATGTGATCGCGTTGCTCGCGCCTAACATCGGCCAGGGCGCTCTCTTTTAGTTTGAGGAGTTGCTTCTCGGTGTTTTTTTCGAGGTTCTGAACGGCCCAGGCCTTCTCCTCGTCGGTGAGCATCCTGTTATTCTCGATCTCCGAAATTTTGAAATTGAAATCCGCCACGATTTTCTCGCGGTCCGAGGCCCCCTGGCTCCAGATATCATCCATCATTTTCTCGCCGTCCGCGCGCTCTTTCAGACGCTCTTTTTCGGCGGTGTCCTCCGCTGAATGATCCGCCTTGGGGACCTTGACTCGTTCCGCTTTGGGTACCTTTATTTTTTCCGCTTTGGGGGTTTTGATATAAATGCTTTTGTCGGTTACGACGTCCTTTTCTCTGGGCACCGGCATCGGCGATTCGCCTTCCGCCTTCAGCCTTGCCAATATTTGCCGACGTTCCGCCTCTGCGTTTTTAATTTCATCGTCTCTGATTTTAGCGAAAGACCGCTTGTCCGTGCCGAGGATTTTTGAGACGATTTCGACGCCGGTATTTTGTTTGTTCTGGTGAAATTTTATTTCCTCATCGATTGCAACGAGGCGGGCCTGGTCTTTAGACCTTTGCTGACGCTGAAGAGCGGCGGTCAACTCCCGGGCCTTCTGCGCCCAATACCCCATTGCGTTTCCCGCGCCTAGATATTTTGAAATCAGGCCGCCAATGTAGTTGATTAATTCCGCGACCAGGACCTTAAACGATCTCATGCGTTCAGTGAAGGTCGCGGTGGTCCCCGTGTTTTCGGCGGTTTTTTTTCGGAGTTCTTCCATGATTGCGGCGTGCATGGCAGCGCGTTGGCCGGTCTCGTTGAGCATACTGGCCTCGACTCCCAATGTGGCCGCGAAGGTTTCCGCCGCCTTGGAGTTGTCAATCACAATGCCGTATTGGATCAAAAATTTATCATTGCCTTTCGCCACGGCCGCGGCTATCGTTTCCTGCGCGGTCGTGATATCCACTCCGCTTTCCTGGGCCTCATCCCGAGCCACCTTAAAAATGGTGGTGATCTCTTCCGGGTTGAGACCCATAGTCAAATCTTCGAGGGTCGTCCGGAGAGCGGTCAATTGGTCCACGGTGCCCCCGCTGGCGCTTTGAATGTCCTTATATAAATTTTGCCAGGAGGTCCCATATTGGGCGAGTTTCGTTTCGGCGCGATTAGTCAGGTTCTCGATGGTATCGAAGGTTTCGACGCACTTGATCCCGAACTCGGTCACTCTCTTAATCAGGTCCGCCGTGAACCAGGCCTTTAACGCCCCGGTGATCGAATCTCCAAAGCTGTTCATGCCGGAGCTGGCCTGTTGGCCTGCGGCCTCGGATTTTTTTCCGAAGTCCTGCATGTTCGCCTTGACCTGGGCCAGGGCCTTGCCCATCTCCTCATGGGAGAGGACCATGCGGCCGATAACGGCCCCGGCGTCGAATCCTGATTCATTCATGGCTATCCTTCAACTCGGCGCGAATGTCGCGGCCCAGGCCCCAGGCGTTCAGGACGGCATGGAAGCCCTCTTCAATTTCGGAAACGCTCGCGCCCTTGAGCGCGCGTCGCGCGCGCCAATCAAACCAGCGCTCGGAAATTCCCAGCCGGATGACCTCGACCATGCCGTAAAAGACCCGCTCGGGGGCCAGGGCCAATTTAAAGGCCAGCATGATCCGGCGATGGAGAAGCAAGAACTTCTCATAGCGCTTGATGGTCAGGGGCAGGATACGATACTCCTGGCCGGCCAGCGTGATTTTTCCTTCGTTCATTTTTTACCTCACAGATATCGCGCGGCCTCTTCGCCGTGTTTATGCCACGGCGAAGCGTCCTCGCGTTGGAGGGCCACCAGCGGCGCCATCACCCGCTCGACCAACTGCTCGCGGTGGTACTCTTTTTCCAGATGGGGATGATCAATAAGCTCAAGGAGATCAATCCGGAGGCGTGACCAGAGGGCCTCGCAGATCGGCCAGCGCCGATTGAACTCCTCCATGCTGAGTTCGAGGACATCCTCCAGGCGCGAGTTGGTGAAGAAGGCGAGCTGATAGACCGGCAGTAGGAGCTCTTCTTCTGACATCTTCCAGGCCCTCGACTCCTCCTCGCTAGGGGGGGAGATCATTTCGAAGCTTTTTTTCTTCCGCCGCCTTTTTTTATTCAGCCCGTAGTTCCAGATCAGCGTCAGCGACGCCATCAGGGTAGAGACCGGGACCCGGCAAAGATGCTCGTAGGCCGAAGGCGCCAGGACCGCGCCGAGAGCGCGCGCGATCTTCTGATAGGCCTCGAACCGTTCGGCGTCGTCCTCGGTATCCAGATCAAAGGCCGCCGACTCCAGGGCGATAAACTCGCGCACCCGGATGGGCAGGAGCTGGAACTTGCGGCCCCCGATCTGGATTCGGTCCCGGTCCCTCATTTTTACAGTTGGCCGATCCCGGCGTTCAGAAGATCGCCAGCGGAACGCGACTCATCCACCACGCCGACAAAAGTTATGTCCATGGACATCCGGTCCTTATGACTATGGACCAACGAGAGGTCCGAGGTG
>CAIUDS010000205.1 GCA_903897985.1 uncultured delta proteobacterium | reverse complement strand
GTCACCGGCGTCATCGTCACCGCCGGCATTGACCTCTCCTCCGGCTCCGTCCTCGGCCTCGCCTGCGTCGTCGCGGCTGCCTGCTCGCAAATGCCGACCGGCTCCCGAGTCCTCTATCCGGCGCTCGCCGGGAATCCGGTTTATGTCTCGATTATCGCGGGCTGCCTCGTGGGGATGCTGGCCGGAGGCATCAACGGCTTCCTCGTCGCCAAGACCAAGATCCCGCCCTTTATCGCGACCCTGGGAATGTTCTCCGCGGCCCGAGGCGCGGCCATGCTGTTCACGGGAGGGCGGCCGATCTCAAACCTTCGGGATGATTACAATTTCATCGGTCAGGGCGACCTCGCGGGTCTGCCCATTCCGATTTTGGTCCTGGTCGTCATGGCCATCGTAACCCATGTCCTGTATTCGCGGACGAAGTTCGGCAAATATATCTACGCGATCGGCGGGAATGAGCAAGCCGCGCATGTCTCGGGGATCAATGTCACGAAGTATAAATTATTGATCTATGTGTATGCCGGTTTCCTGGCGGCCCTGGGTGGAATCGTGGTGTCATCCCGGATCGGATCCGGACAGCCGGGACTCGGCATCGGGTACGAATTCGACGCCATCACCGCGGCGGTCATCGGCGGCGCCTCATTGTCCGCGGGCGGGATCGGGACCATCCCGGGAACCATCGTGGGCGCGCTCATCATCGGCATCCTCAATAACACGCTCGATCTCACCAATGTCTCCGCCTACTGGCAGCAGATCATCAAGGGCGCTATCATCGTGGGCGCGGTTATTCTCGACCAGCAGAAGCATCGGGGCGGGAAATGACCTTGTGGATAAGAGGAATGAGGAAAGATTAAAGAGGAAGGGAATTGGCACGATGCTTGATTCGGGCCTTTCCTCATTCCTCCTTCCTCATTCCTCAGTTTTGTAGTAATAAAGGAGAACCATTATGATCGACCGGAGTCGTTTTGCCCTTAACCGCATCATCGCGCCTTCATGCGGACTTAAGGAGTTCTTTGACTTCGCGGACTCGCTGGGCATCCGCAAGGTGGAGCTCCGGAACGATATGGACAGCCGCGATGCGGTGGACGACATGAAGCCCGCCGCCGCGGCGCGCATGGCCGCGGATCAGGGCATTGAAATCATCTCGATCAATGCGCTGCAAAAGTTCAACCTCGCGTCGGTTCGCGCCAAAGCCATCTCCGAGCTCGAGGCATTATTGGACCTGTCAAAGACAGTCCGCTGCCGCGCTGTGGTCCTCTGCCCGAACAACGATCCCAATGATCAGCGCCCGGCCGCGCAGCGCGCCGCCGAGACCACCGAGGCGCTCGTTGCGTTCGGACCGCTCTTCACCAAGGCCGGAATCCTTGGGCTGATCGAACCGCTCGGGTTCGCCATCTCATCGCTCGCCTCGCTGGTCGTTGCCCAGGAATCCATCCGCAAGTCGGGTTTCGCCTGTTATCGCATCGTTCACGATACCTTCCACCACTACATTGGGCCGGAGGACCCAACGGTTCTGGGCGGGGCTTACGATGTTTCGAATACCGGCCTGGTCCATGTTTCCGGCGTCGAAAGCGACATCCCCATTGCCGACTACCGTGACGAACACCGCGTCCTGGTCGGCCCCGCCGATCGCATGAAAAGCAAAGAACAAATCCTGCGCCTGGACCGGCTCGGGTTCACGGGCATTTTTTCTTTCGAGCCCTTCTCGCCTGCCATCCAAAAGCTGAGCCGGGACCAACTCTCCGCCGCGCTCCGTAAAAGCATCAACTTCATCATGTCTTGAGGCGGCTACTCTAAGCGCGCCATTTCTTCGGCCTCAGATCCTATAGTTCCGAATCAATTGCAGGAAGTATCTTAGTAGCAAGATACTAAGATACTTGCTCCGGTTTGTCAGCAGGTTTAAGATCCGCAAATTGATGGCCGGCGCCCAAAGTCGCAAAATTCTCTATTGGAACAAACTCGGGTTTGCGGGAGTTTTCTCGTTCAAGCCCTTCTCCCCCGCCATCCAAAAGATAGGCAAAGACCAAATCGCCGCCGCGGTCCGGCAAAAGCCTCGATTTCACCACGACCTGATGCCGCATCCCTAGCCGCGCCATTTCTTCGGCCTCAGACCCTATAGTTCCGAATCAATTTGAGGAAGTATCTTAATAGCAAGATACTAAGATACTTCCTGTATTAGCTCTGGTGGGTTCAGATTTTGGCGATAGGATTTAGGTGAGGGACGACCTCAAACGAAGGAGCGCGCCCGCGCGCGGCGAAACCGAGCCTTGCCTCCCCCATCTATTTTATGTGATAAAGCCCCTGGGGGAATAAATCCTTGAGTTCCGAAAGTTTGGTCCGGGCCAGGTATTCGCGGAACTGATGG
>CAIUDS010000204.1 GCA_903897985.1 uncultured delta proteobacterium | reverse complement strand
GAAAAAGGGCGGAGCCGTTCTTTCGAATACGCTCCGCGAAAGACGCGCCGCGTGCGTCGAAGGGGCTTCTACGGAGGCGCTGGATCAGATCGCGCGCGAGCGATTCGCCGAGGATGGTCGAGCGGAGATGGCCGATGTGGAAGGGCTTGGCGATGTTGGGGGAGGAATAGTCAATCAGGATTTTTTTGCCCGCGCCCAGCCGGCTTTTGCCGTAAGCGTCTTGCTCGCGGAAAATTTTCGGCAAAAGCGTCGCGGCGAACCGGGGCAGGTCCAGGAAAAAATTCAGATACGGTCCCTTGGCCTCGGCCCGCGCGAACAGCGTGCCGGTCAAATCCAGTCCGCCGGCCAGCTCCGCCGCGAGCTTAGCCGGACTCGCCTTTTTTATCTTGGCCAGGTCAAAGCACGGAAAGGCCAGGTCCCCGAGCGTAGCGTCGCGCGGAATCTCCAAAAGCCCGCTCACCCGCTCCGGCTCGAGCCCGGTCTTGGCCGCGATCAGCTTGGCCAGTTCCGCCTTGCCTTCCCTTAACATCGGCTTGCATCTTATCTCATTTCCTTGCTTTTTCAAACCCGCTCTAGGGGAGCAGACACTCTTGCGGGGCGCGGCCACTCTTGCTTGCCCTTTGTAGTCTCGCCTTGAAGCGGGACGGAATAGGGGCCGCGCCCCGCAAGAGTGTCCGCAGCACGAATGGCGCCTTCCTCCTTCGCCGAGGCTACGGAGGACAGGAAAGTCGCCCGCACAGAAAGGAATCGGGGAGCTTCTTGACCGCAATGGGGTAATTGCTTATTATTTGGGCAGGAGGAAACGGTGAAGTGAAGGAATATTTAAAGGCGCGGGTTGGAGAGCAGGTTGGGATCACGCGGACGGGGATTCCGAAGGAATTGTATTTTGAGGGGAAGCTGAAAGCGGTTGAGGGCGGGGTTGCGGTATTGGAGGATGAGAAAGGTCGGGTTTTTGGGGTGGCGATAGACAAGATCATCCTGGTGGGACCCGCGGAGGATCAGGGCGGCGCGGAAAAGGCGCAGCCGGGATTCAAGGGCGGGAAATGAAAAAGGGGCTGGAGCCCAGGAGCATAGACTGGCCGGAATACGGTCGGTTGTGCCAGCTGATCGCGGACCGGGTGAAAAGCGAATTTCGTCCGGACTCGATCGTGGGGATCGCCCAGGGCGGAGTGATTGCGGGCGCGACCATTGCGAGTCTGCTCAAGCTGGATTTTTTTCCGATCAAGTTTTCGCGCAAGGTGAGCGAGGAGGTGGTCCGGAAGCGCCCGAAATTGACGGTGCCGGCCACGGCGCAACTGGAGGGCAAGCGGGTCCTGCTGGTTGACGACTGGAGCGACAGCGGCGAGACCATCCGGGCGGCGGCCGGCGAGATCGGCAAGTTCAAGCCGGCGGAAATCTCGAGCGCGGTTCTGGTGCGTTCGGGCGAATTCCAGCCGGACTATTATGCGGCCTTTGTTTCGGGGTCGGTTGTTTTTCCGTGGGAGGAATCGCCGCATCCGTCCAAGGAATCTGAAGATCAATAATCAGGAGTAAGCGATGATTCCGATCATAGCTTTTGTGGGCGAGAAAAAGAGCGGCAAGACCATGATGCTGGAGAAGGTGATCGGCGTTTTGGCCGGCCGCGGGATCAAGGTCGGGGTGGTCAAGCACACCGGGCATGGTTTCCGTTTTGATTATCCCGAGACCGACACTCACCGGCTTTACGCCGCGGGCGCGAACATGGTGGCGATTTCGGGGACGGGGGAACTGGGTCTTTACGGCAAGGCGGGATCCGAGGCGGACCCGGAGGCGGTGCGCGATTTGTTCTTCCCGCCGTTTGACCTGGTGCTGGCCGAGGGTTTCAAGCGTTCGAACCTTCCCAAGATCGT
>CAIUDS010000203.1 GCA_903897985.1 uncultured delta proteobacterium | reverse complement strand
TTGCTCATTAATCGGAGCATAAACCAAGCCCCGAAAATTTATCAGCTTTCCCACTATATTTTTTCTTTTCATTTTAATCCCTCCTCTTTTATCGGCCATCCGCCATGCTTTTCAATCACTCGGTCAATTTCGGGCATCAAGGCCGGCGCATTTTTTTTGATAGTAGTCCTTATCCTTGTCGGCAAGCTCCATCTTTCCCTTTTCCTCAATCTTTTATATCTTTTCCCGCTCAAATTGTCAATCGCCTCATCGTCCTTTTCTAGGCCAATTTCAGGATAGCACAAGGTGATGTCAGAAGCGGTCATTCTACTCCGCTCCTTCGGAGCTACGAAGAACGGGTTCCTAGTGTAGTGTTACGCTAAAATATTGACAATTATGATTAATAATGCTATCGCCAATGCAAGGCAGAAAGCCACTAAGGCATTGATGATGAGCCGTGAACTTCGAGCGACGCTAGAGCGGTCGTATTGTAAAGCTGTTAAGGAAACACTACACTAGTACGCGTCGCGGAATTGCGCTCAGCAGGGACCAGTCCCTGCACCCCCTCCTAAGCACGCCTTGTCCCCGCCTTGCGGGACTCGCGGAATACCGCTCGCAAGGGCGCAGCCCTTGACCGATTTTTAGGACCTGCGTCCAGCGGGACGCCGCCGCTTTTTGCGGAGCATCCCCCGGCCGAACTTGAACTTCAGAGCCTTGCCGTTACAATATGAGCAATGCCGGGCAAGACCAGCCTCGCCCCTACCAATCTAAAACATTCCCTTGACCCTTCCGGTCTTCACATCCACATCAATGCGGCGATAGGCCGGGTCGGAAGCGGTTCCGGGCATGAGCGAGATGGCTCCGGCGACCGGGACGATGAATTTGGACCCGCCGTAAATCAGGACATCGCGGATATGGAGGGTCCAGCCTTTGGGCCGGCCCTTGATGTTGGGATCATGGCTGAGGCTGAGGTGGGTCTTGACCATGCAGGTATTAAGTTTGGAGTAAACCGGATCGGCCTCAATCTTTTTGATTTTGGCTTCGGCCTCGGGCGACCAGCTCACGCCGTCCGCGCCATAGACTTCCTTGGCAATGGTCTCGACGCGCTTCCTCTGGGGCATGTCGTCGGGATATAGGAACTTGAATTTGGATTTTTCATTGCAGGCGTCCACCACCGCGTCCGCGAACTCGAGCGCGCCGTCGCCGCCTTTGAGCCAGTGCTCGGAGACCGCGACCCGGGCCTTGGCCTTTTCCGCAACCTTGCGGATCAGGGCGATCTCGCCCTTCGTGTCCAGGTAGAAGGAGTTGATGCACACCACCGGGTTGATCCCGGCCTTGCGCAGGGTCTCGATATGCGCGACCAAATTATCGCAGCCCTTTTCCACCAGGGGAATGTTTTCCTTGGTATAGGCCTCGTCCAGCGGCCGGCCCGGAACCACTTTGGGTCCGCCCCCGTGCATCTTGAGCGCGCGCACCGTGGCGACCAGCACCGCGCACTGCGGCACCAAGCCGCTCACGCGGCATTTGATGTTCCAGAATTTCTCGAAGCCGATGTCCGCGCCGAACCCGCTCTCGGTCACATGGTAATCGGAAAGCTTGAGCGCGACCCGGTCCGCGATGATGGAGGACTGCCCCACCGCGATATTGGCGAAGGGACCGGCGTGCACGAACACAGGCTGGCCCTCGACGGTCTGCATCAGGTTGGGGTTGATGGACTCGGTCATGATCGCGGTCATGGCCCCGGCGACTTCGAGGTCCGAGGTGGTGATGGGCTCGCCCTTGCGGTTATAGGCGACCACCACCTTGCCCATCCGCTCGCGCATGTCCTTCAAGTCGGTCGAGACCGCGAGGATGGCCATGATCTCCGAGCTCACCGTGATGGCAAAGCCCGAAGGCATGATATAGCCGTCCTGCTTGCCGCCCAGGCCGATGATGATGTTCCTTAGCGCCTGCGCGCAGAAGTCCATCACCCATTTCATCTC
>CAIUDS010000202.1 GCA_903897985.1 uncultured delta proteobacterium | reverse complement strand
TCTTCCGGGTTCATCAGAACCAACATGCTCGCCTGCCTGTCTTCTTTGCCCCGCATTCAACTCCTCCTTCTAAATCAAATTTATGTTAAGACGCAATTTGATGAAAAAGGATTCAACAATTCGACTTTTTCAACAACCTGATAGGTCGTAATTTTATGGCCTTTCGCATCTATTACCCATTTAAAAGCCCCAAGTTCTTCGGGAGCCTGCAAAGCGTAATAAACAAGGGCAATTTCCAAGATTTGGCTAATGACTGTCACGGAAATTACTGCCTGAACAAAGAGGGGATACGACATTTCTTCAATTTCCTTTTTCATTTGATAAAGTGCAGATACAAATTGCGGATGATGCTCCTGGGTTAGGTTCTTGACCATATTTGCCGCCTGCTGCGCCCTGAATTGTTCTAGCATGGTTTGAGGATGAAGGCCCATGTCTATTGCCGAAATTTCCAAGACTACATTAAATTTGTTTAGTAGCGCAATAATTTGACTTATTTGATCTTCATTTAGTTCAGAACCTTTTCTTTCTCCTACGCCCAGTGCCAACCCCTTTTTCAATTCGGCAAATTTGCGAAAAATCTCCTCGCTCTGATGCTCTGGGATTATAAGCCCGGCAACACATGATATGCTTGAGCTGTTCGTGGTGGGTATGGTAAAGCTGCCCGATTCATCAATATAGATGATCATTTTGCAGGCTCTCATCCTTTGGGCTGGAAAGCTTATTTTCCTCGCAATTTCTTACGCCGGTCTGACTGCAGATAGTTCCGGCTGGTAACCACTTTCCGTCCGGTTTTGAATTCCAAGTCGCGGCGGGCTTTTCCGGCAACCTCTCCGCCTTTTTGTGCCGCCTCTTTGTTGGCAGGCAATCCGCGCGCATCCCGGACCACGGCGATTTCTTTGGTGGAAGCCTCCCCGAGCATGCTGAAGATCAGTTCCAGATCAGTCATATGGTCGCGTAAGTTCTGGCGATCAAGTCCCTTGAGGTTTTTGTATTGGGAGGGCGTGACGCCAAAGGCGGCTTTTGATATTTCGGCCGTCAATATCGAATATTCCCGGTCGCCTTGAATGCCGCGATTTTTCCACTCCTCGGTCAGTTCCTCGCGGATGGCTATGCCCCGCATTCTTTTTTGGATCCAGCTTTCCGGATAGCCTTTGGCCTGATACAGAGCCCGCGTCCGCTTGGTGGCCAGCTCCGGGTCTTCGATTTCCTTGACCCGCTCATAACCCACCCGCGCCAGCCATCTTTTAAACGGCTCGGCCTTCGGGGAGTGGATGGACTGGATAATTCGGAAAAGGGTTTCGGTATTGGCGCAATCGGTGGAATAGAATTTACCGTCCGGAGCCAGCAATTTCAGTTGTCCGATTTTTTCGGACACCTCGGCATAGCCTTCGCTGGCCAGCTTTTTCTTGAGATCATTCCAGTATTTGCGGGGGCGCTCGCTTCCGGTCAAGGCTAGAATCACATCCACAATCGAGAACCACCACTCATCTTGATGAATGGTTCGCCGGATCCGGAATCCCTTGAAGACCGCAATTTTGGTTGAGTCCGCCATTTGGGTTTTAATACCGCATCAGGATTGAGAAGTCAAATGAAATGTGGAGCGATATCGCCCTGCCGGTTATCTAGGCCCAGGATTTGCAATCGGCGCAAGGGTGAATGAAAATAAACGCGAAGTTGTGATACTGGATGGACAAAGGTCCCTCCAGTGAGCCGAAATTTCTAAGGAGGATTTAGAATAATGAGAAATCGAATGGTCTGGCTGTTGGCGCTCGTGGCCTGGACGATGGCGGGGCGAAGTTTCGCGGCTGAGGAATGTTCGGCGCCGGTGACCACGGCGTCCGGGCAGGTTCAGGGAATCGGTGAAGGGGGCGTGTGCGCGTGGAAAGGCATTCCCTTTGCGACTCCGCCGGTGGGGGATTTGCGGTGGAAAGCTCCGCAGGCCATGCCGGCATGGTCGGGAGTCAGGGACGCGACCGCATATGGCCACTTTTGCATGCAGGGCGGGGGGCTTTTCGGCGGCGGGGGCGCGCCGGGCGCGGGCATGAGCGAGGACTGTTTGAACCTAAACATCTGGCGGCCGAAAACCCAGGGCAGCCTGCGGCAAACCCAAGGGAGCCCGCGGCTCCCGGTGATGTTCTGGGTGCATGGCGGCGGGTATTACACGGGCGCGGGCAACGAGCCTCAATATTGGGGCGACCGGCTGGCGGAAAACGGCGGGGTGCTGGTGGTCACCATCAACTACCGGCTGTCGGTGTTCGGGTTCATGGCCCACCCGGGGCTGCGGGAGGAAGACCCGAACCGCTCGACCGGCGGATATGGGACCCTGGACCAGGTGTTCGCGCTCAAGTGGGTGAAGGATAATATCGCCGGTTTCGGAGGCGATCCGGATAATATCACCATCTTCGGCCAGTCCGCGGGCGGCGCGAGCATCTGCACTTTGATCGCCACGCCGCTGGCCAAGGGCCTGTTCCATCGCGCAATCATGGAGAGCGGCTTGTGCGAGTTGAGCCAGGAACTGGACACCGCCTATAGTCTCACGCGCGAGAGCGTGGACAAGCTGGGCTGCGGGTTCGACGACCTCGCCTGCCTGCGCAAGCTCCCGGCCGAAACGATCATCAAGAAGGCCTCGGGGTCCCTGCTCAACGGTTTCACCTATTCGCCCTGCCACGACGGTTATATCCTTACCGGCACCCCGCTGGCCATGATCCAGTCGGGGCATTACAACCGTGCGCAGATTATGGCCGGGACGGTGCTGGATGAGTTCGGCAAGGCGGTCAAGTTGAACTCGACCTATTATTACACCCAGCCGAAGGACTATGAGAAACGGCTGCAAAAAAGCTTTGAGATGAACGCGGAACAGGCGGCCCGGCTGGCCGGCTTGTACCCGCTCGCGAGTTATGACCACCGGCCGGTCGAGGCCATGGGCAGGGCGTTCGGCACGGACGCGGTCATGCAATGCCCGGCGCACCGCTGCCTGATCGCCATGGCCAACGGCCGCAACGACACCTGGTTCTACCGCTTTGATTACCACGGCATGAAAATGGGGAAATATATCGGGTCTTATCATTCCGCGGAACTGCCGTTTGTGTTCATGTCCTTTGACCGTGGATCCTCCAATACTTTTTATAAGGGCAAGGACCTTACCCACGAGAAGGAACTCAGCCGGGTTATGCAGGGCTACTGGAGCAATTTTGCCCGGACCGGAAACCCCAACGGGACCGGCCTGCCGGAGTGGAAGCCGTTTTCGCCCGCGGACCAGCGGCTCCAAGTCCTCAATACCACCGCGGTGGAAAACCAACCCGCCGGGGTCGAAGAGCGTTGCGAGTTCTGGCAGGAGTACTCGACGGATTTTATGCCCATGGCCAACAAGCTGATTAAGTCATTGTTCTGATCCGGAAGCGGGCGGCCCGATTCAGCGGGCACTCATTTGCATGGAGGCAGGTCGTGGGTGACAATATTATTGTCCGCGGGCAGGAGTGCCCGCGCCCCGAAGGAGAAAATAATGAACGATCAGGATAATCGGGTGTTGGTGGTTGACTGCCCGGAATATGATGTCGGCAAGATCAAGGAGATCGTGTCTCAAGGGATGCAGACGCTGGGCTATCAGCCTCAGGGCAAAATCGCGCTCAAGCCCAATGTGGTGTGCGCGTTTCATCCCCAGGTCTGGGAGCCTTCCACCGTCACCTCGCTCGAGGTGATGGAAGGAACGATCCGGGCCTTGGCGGACAAGGGCGAGGTGTCGAAGATTTCGGTTACGGAAACCTCGGCCATCGGGAACCCGACCCGGTTCAGCTTCCATTGGTCGGGCTACCGCGCCCGGATCGGGAAGCTTGCGGGGGAGGTGAACAAGCCGCTCGAACTCAAGGGGATGGACGAGGAAAAGCGGGTGTCGGTTTTTATCGGCGGCAAGGTCCATGACCGGGTAAGGCTGGGGAAAACTTTCGCCGAGGCGGACAGCAAGATTTATGTGCCCAAGCTCAAGTGCCATTGCGTGAGCAAGATGACCGGCACGGTCAAGCTCAATGTCGGGATCGTCAGCTTTGACGACCGCTCGATCCGGCATGATTTTCTGCTCAACGAGAAGATCGCGGACCTGGCCGCGGTGGGCTGGCCGGACTTCGTGGTGATGGACGCGATCACCATCGGGGTGGGGAACGAGGCCTTCCCGACCCCGCGCCATCTGGGCCTGATCCTGATGGGCAGGAACGCGCTGGCGGTGGACCTGGTCGCGGCCCGGCTCCTGGGAATGAACGGCGCCACCGAGGTCCCCTATCTGGCCGAGATCGTCAGCCGCGGCTATCAGCCGTCGAGTCTGGACCAGATCCAGCTGGGTGGAGACGCCAAGAGTGTTTCCGACCTGGACCGATTCGCCGAACGGGTCAAGCCCTATGACGATGAATTCTACCGCTGGCAGGATGTGAACAAGGAATTCGAGCGGATGAAATCCCCGCTCCGGCTCCTGCATGGGCCCTATTCCGACGCCTCGCCCGCCACCTGCGACACCGGCTGCGTCATGGGCATCAAGATGTATCTGGGGTTTTTGGAAAAATACGCCGGCGCCGGGGCTTTTGCCCAGGCCCATCCGGGCCTGTTCATCATCGGCAAGATCAAGGAGCCGGTGGACGCGGCGGGCAAGAATATCTTCATCTTTGGTAATTGCTCGCGGGCCGAACTGAAGAATCCGCGGCGGGTGATGAGAATCAATAACTGCTTTGTCACCGCCTCGGACATGATGCTGATGATCGGCAACCGGCTGGGGATCAAGTCGCCGGTCCTGGACCCCAAGTTTTTCTTCACCTATCTTTCGAAAATCCTCGCCGGGATGACGGTCAAAACCTTCAACGGCCGTTACCTCCAGGATGCCGGCTACTATCTCTCGAACCAGCTTTTCCGTAAAATCTGAGCCCGCGCGGCAGGTCGCCCCAAAGGTTGTCAGTGGTTGGCGCAAGCGGCCGCGCCTCCGCCGCGAGCAGCGGCTGGCGCGGATGTTTCCTGAATTCCAAAGAGCAACTGACTAAAATTTTTGCCCACCCGCGGCTTGAGCCTTTGAACCTGGCGGATGCTTAGGCGCAGAGCCTTTGCCGCCCGCGCGTTGGTCAGATCCCCCGCGAGCGCCTTCTTGATCATTTCATACCGCTCAGACTGCGCCACCGTTAGTTTTACCTCCTCCATCCCAACCCCCTGATTTAATTGCGCTCATTTTACCCCCAGGGGGTGACATTATCGCTTTGGCGTTAAGGGATGACATTTTCGCTTTGGCGCGACACAAGGTCCGGGTTCGGCTTGACAAATTGGCGGCGGCAGTTCAAAATCTTATCTTTAAAAGAGGAGTCGAGGGAAAAGCGGATGGGAAGTCGCATCTACCGCCGGGTCACGGACCAAAAGCGAAGGGATTTGCAGAAATTATCCCCTGCTGAGTTTGTGCGGAAATATGGTTACAAGTTGACGCAGGTGCATGCTTTAAGGCAATACTACGGCTTTGCGCGAAGACAAATCCGGCGCCAGCTCCGGGGCCAAAAGGGAAGGGATTTGGAAAAATTATCGCCTGCAGAATTTGCGCGGAAATATGGTTTGGAGTTGAGTAAGGTGCATTATTTGAGGCATTACCACGGTTTTTTGGGAAATCGCAGTTGTATTAAGAAATTTTCAGATACCAAATCAAAGGAGTACCACGACCTGCTATATCTGAAGCCGCGGGAGGTGGCGGAAAAGTATAAGTTGAACATTTATACCGTCTACGGGATCAATGAAAAAATGGGCATTAAAAAGTTTCGGGTCCGCTGGATTGACCGGCTCCGGATGACGCCCCGGCTGCTGCGGGACCTGGAGGAACTGTCGTTGAAAGCCTTCGGTTCCAAATACGGAATAAGCATGACGAACATCTATCAGCTCAGGCGCAAATATCATTTGATCCGGGCGCCGTTTCTGAAATCGCTCACCAGCCGGGAAAAGCGGCAGCTCAAGCGGATGACTCTGGATGAGGCGGCGCTCAAGTTCCGGGTCTGCACCCGGACCATCGTCCGGGCCCGGCATAAACTGGGCGTTTACGGACACGCCCCCCGGAAAAAGCGTTAGCAGCCGCGGGCTCCGCGTTGAAAAAACGCCCCTCTCCCTAACCCTCCCCCACGGGAGGGTGTCGAATAATTGATTGGGCTTGAGCGGACTCAAGCCCAAGGTGGACCTTGCGGCCCGCCCCGGAAGGCTGCTCCGGGCTTTTTGCCTCGCCGATATTTTGTGCCGGTTGCTGGGGGAAAGCGAATTGGCGGCAGAAGCCCGCCGAGGCTTTGAGCTCCCGCGCAAATTCCC
>CAIUDS010000201.1 GCA_903897985.1 uncultured delta proteobacterium | reverse complement strand
CCAGATAGACCCCGGCGCCGAACAAATTCAGGGCGTAAGAAAACTGGAGCGCGACAATGCCGCCCACGAAAAAACCGCTCACGGCCACGATCCCCAGGCTCTGCACCCCCACCAGGTAAAGCTGGATGATCAGCTCCCGAACCTCGAACGGCCGATAAAAGATCTTGACGATCACCTGCCCGAGAAAAATCACGCGGGACCCGATCCCCTCGATGAGCTCGCCCAGCCCGAGCAGCAGCCGGCCCAGATAGGAAAAAATCCCCAGACTGAAAATATTTAACAGCCGTTCCTGCATCTAGCAGGCCTCCAAAAATTTGCGCACGAACGGGTCCGGGCTTTGCTCGAATTCCGCCGGCTTCGCCACCACCAGGAAATTTCCGTTTTCCAGAAGACCAACCCGGTCCGCCACCGACCTCATGCTTTCCAAGTCATGGCTCACCACCACGCTGGTTATGCCCAGCTTTTCCTTCAGTTCCCGGATCAGGTGATTGATTTGCCGGGCCGTGAACGGGTCCAGCCCGGTGGTGGGCTCGTCGTAGAGCAGATATTTCGGCTCCAGCGCGATGGTGCGGGCCAGGCTCACCCGCTTCTGCATCCCGAAGCTGAGTTCGGCCGGAAGCTGGGAACATACCTCCAAGTCCAGATGCACCAGCTGGAGCAGGCTCGCCACCCGCGCTTCCAGCTCCTGCTCGCTGAGGTTGAAATGGCGCCGCAGCCCGAAGGCGATGTTCTCGAAAACCGAGAGCGAGTCAAACAGGGTGGGGGATTGAAAAATCATTCCGCATTTCCGCCGGACCCCCTTGAGCTGGTCCTCGCTCAGGTTGTCAACCCGCTCGCCCGCCAGCCAGACTTCCCCCGCGTCCGGCTTGAGCAGCCCGACCGGCATCCGGATCAAAACCGATTTTCCCGCGCCGGTCCTGCCCAGCATGAAAAAGATTTCCCCGGTCTCGATCTTCAGGCTCAGGTCCCGGATCACTCCCTGGTCCCCGAATTTTTTCCAAACCCCCCGGTATTCAATCATCGGTATTCGCCCACCATCTTGCCCCACTCCTGCCCGGCCCGGAATTCGATTTCCTTGCCGGACCCCGCTTCCTGGAGCCGGCCCCGGTATAAGAGATAGACCCGGTCCGCCAGCTTCTTGAGAACGCTTGATTCGTTGCTCACCAGCAAGAGCGAGAACTTGAGATCGCCTTTCAATTTCAGGATCAGGTCGGAGATCGAGGCCGCGGTGATTGGGTCCAGACCCGCGGTCGGGTCGTCGCAGAAAAGCAATTGCGGCCGGTGGATCAAAGCCCGGCCCAGGCTCACCCGCTTCTTCATGCCGCCGGAAAGCTCCGCCGGCATTTTGCTGATCGCGTCCAACAGCCCGAGCTCATTGGCCAGGCGCAGCACCCGCGGGCGAATATCGCGGTCCTTCAACTCTTGCCCTTCTTTGAGCGGAAAGGCCAGGTTGGACTCGAGTTCGAGGAAGTCAAACAACGCGGATTGCTGGAAGGAAAAGCCGATTTTTTGAAAAAGGGCCTGGCGCTCGCGGAAGCCGGCCTCGGCCAAGTTTTGGCCGAGGAGGAAAATTTTTCCGCGGCTGGCCGGGATCAAGCCGCAGGCCACTTTGAGCAACAGGGTCTTGCCCGCGCCGCTCGGCCCGATCAGGGCGATGGACTCGTCCGAGCCCAGCTCCAGGTTGATCCCGGAAAAAATCTCCCGGCCGCCCAGTTCCAGCCCCACTGACTCCAGCTTGAGCATGATGGATTATCCTATTTCAGTCCGGGATCGTCAAACGCGATGAAAGTTAAGAAGTTCAAAAGGCGGAGAGAAAAGCGGGGGCAAGAAATCCAGATTCCGAAGTCAGGGTTTGCGGATGAGATCCCATTTGAGCCGGACCGCGGTGTCTTGGGCGCCTTCCCAACTCTTGCGGATTACTTCCGCCTGTATATTCTTGGCGCCGCACAGTTCGAGGGTGCGCTCGAGCCAACCGAACATAATGGCATAAACCGGCGGGAACTCCGGGTCAATATCAATCATGCGGATGACCACCTGGTTTTCGGCTTCCT
>CAIUDS010000200.1 GCA_903897985.1 uncultured delta proteobacterium | reverse complement strand
CTAAGTAGACTGCTACTTAGCTACTTGCTCCAATTATTTGAGAAAGGTTGAATGCGGGCGAGATTTTCGCGGGCAGGCGACACGGCCGGAGCACGGAAGGGAAGGGCAGGGCAAGCCCTGCCCATAAGGGGTTAGGCAATTTCGGCGCCGGTGAGCCGTTCCAGGAAATTTTTCACGATCTTGGCGGTGGCGCCCCAGACCGTGCACTCCGGGAATTCAAAATAATAGACCGGATAGTCCTGGTCCTTTCTTTGCCAGTGCTTGATCTTGAGCCGGGCCGGGTCCAGGAAATGGTTCAGGGACAGGATAAAAATTTCCTCAATCTCGCCCCGGCTGAGCGACAACGCCACCGGCCAGTCCACGCAGGCCACAAACGGCCGGATCCGGAACCCGGTGATAGTCAAAATTTCGTCCAACTCGCCCAAGAGCCGTAGGCTCTCTTTTCTGATTCCGAGCTCTTCCTCCAACTCTCTCAGCGCCGCGCCCAGGGCGCTCTCGCCCGGCTCGAGCACGCCGCCGGGAAAGGAGATCTCGCCCTTGTGCGCGTTCACTTCCTGGCTGCGCTTGGTGAAGATGGCGCACCAGCCCTCGCTGCGGCGGAAGATGGGAATGACTACCGCGGAGGGGGTAAGATGCGTTTCGGTCACCAGACTCGGCCGGCGGGACCGAAGCACCTCCTCGATCCGTTCTTCGGTCAGGAGGCGCAACTGTTCTTTGAGACGATCATAATCCATTTTGCTCGATCCCGGGATTCAATGGGCTTCAAAAAGCCGCTATTTGGCTTTCCGCATCTCTTCCAGCATGGCCCGGGAGAAGGTCAGGCTTTCGCTGGTCTTGCGCAGTCTTGCGGAAAGCAGCTGGACGAAATTCTTGTGGATGACCAGGGACAAGTCGCGGTCGGCGTTGAGCAGTTTCTCAAAATCCTGCTTGTTCATGCGCAGCAGCCGGCAGGGCTCATTCGCGATCACGGTGGCGCTGCGGGTTTCCTGCTCCATCAGCGCCATCTCCCCGAAGCTCATGCCCGGCTTCAGGATGGCCAGGACTTCCTCGTCCCCGGCCCCTCCGGTCTTCACGATCCGGACCGTGCCCGAGCCGATGATGTAGAAGCTGTCCCCCACCTCTCCCTCCGAGAACACCTTTAAGTCCTGGTCGAGGCCGAACTCGGAAAGGGACTTGGCCACTCGCTCGAGCTGGGGCTTGCTCAAGCCCGCGAACACCTCGGAGCGAGCCAGGAACTCGAGGGGATCCAGTTTCTCAACCTCGGTTTCCTTTTCCGCCTCGGGTTTGGGGTTGGCCGCGCCTTCCATCAAGCCCAAGCCAGCCTTGACCCTGCGCACGATCTCGTCCGGGCTAAGGTCCTTGGTCATATAGCCGTTCGCGCCCAGCTTTTTGATCATCTCGATCTGCGAGGCTTTTTTGAACACCCCGGTGATGGCCAGCACCGGCAAATCCTTACCCATCTTGCCCGCGCGGATTTCCTTGAGCACCTCGAACCCGGTCAACTGGGGAAGGAGCAGATCCAAAAGCACCAGGTCCAGATTGGGCAGTTCGTGCTTTACCGCCTGGACCGCCGCGAGGCCGTCCTTCGCGACCAAAACCTCGAAGCCTTCCTTTTTGAGCAGGTCGCTCATCAGGGTCGTGAACATTTCCGTATCGTCCACCACCAGGATGCGTTTTTTCCGGGACTCTGCGGTTTCGGTCATTGCTTTCCTCCTGCGAGTTCCTCGAGCACCCCGGCAAAGAGCAGGGGCAGCATGAGCTCGTGATGTCCGATCAGGCCGATGGGGGTTCCGCCCTTGCTGGTCGGGCGCTTGAGCACATTGGTGTGCGAACGATATTGCGCGACAAAATCCAGGTTGGCCGCGGTGAATTTTTCGAGTTTATAGCCGAGGTTGCGGGCCAGACTCACGGCCTTGAGAAAAACCTCGGGCATGATCACGGCCGAGCCCAGGTTGATGAACACGCCGCCCTCGAGTTTACTTACGGCCTTGGCGAAGATGCCGAAATCGCGGAGGCTGCCCGCGCCCAGGCCGGCGCCGTCCAGGCCGGGGTGGATGTGGACGATGTCGGTGCCGATGGCGACATGGACGGTGGCGGGAATTCCGAGTGAGAGCGCGTTGGCGAAAAGGCTCAAGTCGCGGTTTTCGAGTTTTCGGGAAAGGATCAACTCGCCCAGGGCCTCGCCGAAGCCGGTCTCTCCGTTCAAGCAGGCCGCGGCGACCGCGTTGAAGGCCTCGCCGGTTTCCCGAGCGGCGCCGAAGGTCCCGTCTTCCAGCGCGGATTCCACCTCCTCGGAGGTATGGCCGGCGAGCGCGATCTCGAAATCATGGATGGCCACGGCGCCGTTTCCGGCCAGGGCGGTGATGATGCCGCGTTTCATGAAGTCAATAATCAGCGGGCTTAAGCCCACCTTGATCGCGTGCGCGCCCATGGCCAGGATGACTTCTTTCTTGCGGACATGCGCTTGGGCAATACTGCGCGCCAATTTTTTTAGAGCGGTCCCGGCCAGAATCTCGGGAATGCCGTTGCGCCAGAACTCGGAAAATTTGGCGCCGGCGGAGAGCGGCCGGGCAAAATCGCCGACCTTGACCTTGCGCGGGCTCTTCAAGAGCGAGGTGGTCTTGAGCCCGGAGAAATCGAGGGGTTGGCTGCGGTCGGATTTCTTGATCATGACTTTTCTCCGAACAGGATCAGGTCCACCATCTCGCAGATGAGATGTCCGATTAAAAGGTGAATTTCCTGGATCCGGGCCGTGCTTTGGGACTTGACCCAGAAGCACAACTCGCAGACTTCGCCGATCCGTTCCTCCGGTCTCCCGGCCAGGCCGATCCGGTAAATCCCCATTTCGCCGGCCAACTCGAGCGCCCGGATCACATTGGGCGAATTCCCGCTGGTGGAAATCCCGACCGCGATGTCGCCTTTTTTTCCGAGCGCCCGGACTTGGAGGGCGAAAAGGTCGTCAAAACCGCGGTCGTTTCCGATGCTGGTCAGGACCGAGCTGTCGGTGGTGAGGGCAAGCGCGGCCAAGGGCGGCCGTTCCATAACCATGCGGTTCACGAACTCGGCGGCGAAATGTTGGGCCTCCGCGGCGCTGCCGCCGTTGCCGAAGAACAGGACCTTATGGCCGCTCTGGATCGCGTCGGCGATTTTCTCCGAGGCTTCCCGGAGCTTGTCCAGGTTTTCGGGCAGGCTTTCGCCGATCAGCGCGGAGAGCGCGCGCATGCGGTCGGAAATTTCCTTTTCCAGGTTCATCTCTTATATATTATAACCAACAACCGCGCCGGTCAAATCCGACGGCCCGGTCCGGCCCAAGTTGATAAAGGGAGAAATATTTGTTACTTTTAAGAAAAGCTTTCAAACAGGTGGTGGAGATGAAAAGAGCAAAGTGGATTGGAATCTTGGGCCTGATGGCGCTGGTATGGGCGCCGGGCTGCAAAAAAGGAGTTGAAACCGCTTCGGAGCCGTTGCGGGAGCAGGCCCAGGGGCATTATGTCAAGGCGCGGAGGCTTTTTCTGACCTGCGACCCGGACAAATATGTGGATGCGATCAAGGAGTATCAGTTGGCGCTGAACTACTGGGACGAGTATCCGGAGGCGCTGGCCGGGATGGCGGAGGCGATTTCCATGTGGCGCGGTTACAACCTGAGCGAGGAACAATTCGGCCAGGCCTACCAATATGCGCAGCGGTCCTTGCGGCTCAACCCGGATCTGTCCGACGGGTACCGGGCCATGGCGGACCTGTTCCGGCACCGGCGCGAATATGACCGGGCGTTGCGCCAGATCGAACTGGCGCTCAAGCTGGACCCGAACAGCGCGGAAAATTATTATGTGAAAGGCAGCGCGCTGCTGGAAAGCAATCCCGAGGAGGCGGCCAAGGTATTGATCCAGGCGCAGAAGCTGAACCCGGATTTGCCCAAGACTTATTTCAACCTGGCCAGCGCGGCGCAGAAGCTGGGCAATTTTGACGAGGCGCTCAAATACCTGGAAATCTACCGGAAGAT
>CAIUDS010000199.1 GCA_903897985.1 uncultured delta proteobacterium | reverse complement strand
GTCGCTGCAGGCATTTGTGTTATTGGCGTGCTGGCATCCGAGGACCGCATCGCAGGTGTCGTTGGTGCAGGCATTGTTGTCATTGCAGATGACCGGCGGGTTCGAGCACCCGGTCTGAAAATCGCAGATGTCCTGGGTGCAGAGCGTGCCGTCGCTGCAGTCGCCGCCGGTCCCGCCCACGCAAAAGCCCGAAGTGCATTTCTCGCCGGTGGTGCAGGCGTTATGGTCCGAGCAAGTGGTGTCGTCCGCCTTGGCTGTATATTGGCAGGAGCCGGAAACGCAGGCCGCGGTCTGGCAGTCATTGGTATTGATGCAATTGGCCGCGGTCCGGCAGCTCGGGTTGGGGTCCTCCTGGCCCGAAATCCGGACCTCGTCAATCAATCCGCCAAAGACCGCATTCTCGGCCAGGTTGGCCCCGATCTCCACTCCGGAACCCGGGTTCCCCACCACGCGCGATTCCGGCCAGGTTTCCAGCTCGACCAGGTTTCGGAACAGCTTCAGCCAGACCCCGGAATAGGTTACCTGGAGATGCTGCCATTCATCCGAGGTCACGACCGCGTTGCCGGAGACGCGCTCGGTGGTGCTGCCGTCGCTGGATTTCAACAGGATGCCGATCCGGTTGTCGGCGTGGAGCCAGATGGTGATCCCGCCGGAGGAGTCCACGGTGTCGAATAAAACCCGCTCCCCGCCCGGACCCGTTGGCTTGATCCACATCTCGATGCTGAACGGGGTGGGGATGGAGAGTCCGCTGCCGGCGGGAATGTTGATGGTCGTGCTGCTGCCGTTGAATTGCGCCGCGCCTCCGCACCAGCCGTAGTCGTCCCAGGCCAGGCTCCCGGCGACGCCGTTATGGGCTTGAGCGGAGGAATCGAACACGGTGCTTCCGTCGCTTTCATTGAGCGCGTAAAAGGCCAGCGTATCCGGCGTGGCCGCGTAGCAGCCGATCACGCTCCAAGTATAGGTTGCGGGGGTCTTGTCGGTCTTGCCCGAGGCTTTGGCTTTGACGCTGAAACTATGAACGCCGTCCTTGAGGCTCTTGTAGGTGACGGGCGAGGCGCAGGATTTGAAGGCCGCATTGTCGAGCTTGCACTGGAAGGTGCAGGAACTCTTGTTGCAGGCGAACTTGATCTTGGCGGTCTTGGACTTGGTCGGATCGTTTGGCCGGACCGTGGCGCTGATGGTGGTATCCAAAGCCGCGGCATAGCTGATGGCGCGAGCGAACAGGGAATTACTTTGGCCGACCTTGTCCGACTCCGAATCCCCGCATCCATAGTAGAGCAAGGTGAACATGGCAGGGACCAGGATCAGGGAACACAGAGTGACTATCCATTTTGCTCGGTTTTTCATGACTTCCTCCTTGGGTCTGAATTTGACGACAGGATGCGGGCTTAAAGAAATGCTATTGAAAGCATACTCGGTCGGCGCGGCGTTGTCAACTTTTTTCAACGCCCTTGGGCAGGCTTCCTTGATTTTCGCCGTTTTTTTTGGCAATATGCTGGGCAATGATGATAGACCTGCATACGCATACCCTGCTCAGCGACGGGGTGCTGTTGCCGGTGGAACTGGTCCAGCGGGCCAAGGCCAAGGGCTATCAGGCCCTGGCCATCACGGATCATTGCGATTACAGCAACCTCGAGTCCGTGATCGCCTCGCTCCGGCGCTTTGTCTCGAGCCTGCCCAAAGATCCCGGCCTCGGCTTGAGCTTCGGGGTCGAGTTAACCCATCCGTATCCCGAGCAGATCCCGGACCTGGTCAAGGCGGCGCGCAAGCTGGGCGCGGAGATCGTGGTGGTCCACGGCGAGACCCTGGTCGAGCCGGTCCCGGAAGGGACCAACGAAGCCGCCATCAAGTCCGGCGCGGACATCCTCGCCCATCCCGGCCTGATCAAGCCCGAGCTGGTCGAGTTGGCCGCCAAGAAGGGCGTGCACCTGGAAATAACCACTCGCCGCGGTCATTGCTTCACCAACGGCTGGGTCGCGGCCTCGGCGAAAAAGTTCGGCGCCAAACTGGCGCTGAACACCGACGCGCACCTGCCCGAGGATTTGACCCGCTGGGAAGACGCGCAAAAAATCGCGCAGGGCGCGGGAATGAGTCTGCCGGAGATCGAGGAGATGCGGAAGAATTCGTGGAAACTGTTTGATCAGATCATAGCCAAAAGAGAATCGAAAAAATGACTGATACTCAGAAACGCTTTGCCACCGCGGGCGTGGTCATCC
>CAIUDS010000198.1 GCA_903897985.1 uncultured delta proteobacterium | reverse complement strand
TGCCTGTTCACCATCATCGTGGTGCTGTCGCAGATGAGCGAGGAGAACCAACTGGTGGTGATGATGAGCTGCGGCCGGGACCTGGGCGCGCTGGCAAAACCGATCCTCAAATTCGCCCTGGCCTGCACCGTGCTCACCTGTCTCCTTTCCTTTTTCCTGGCGCCGGCCGCGGTCCGCAAATTCGAGGTCACACGCTGGGAGTTGATCCAGGCCAAGTCCGAAAAAGCCATCCCCACCCAGCGCTTCATCGAGTTCAGCGGCGACACCATGATCTATGTCCAGGGCAAGGACAACCGGGGCCTGCAAAATGTGATCATTTACAAGGGCAGCCCGGGCGAGGGGATCTTCAGCAACGCCGGCAAAGCCGGGGGCGTGGTCTTCGCCAAACAAGGCCGGCTCCTGAGCGGGGCCGACCAGAACCAGGGATTGATCTATCTCCAAGACGGCGTTTTTCTTTCCCATGAAAAGAAACCGCTGGTGGACCTGTTCCTCCAGTTCGAGAAGGCCTATGCCCGGCTCGATTTCAGCGAGGCCCAGGAACTGGAGCAGAAACTAAAGACCCAGACCAACACCGCTTCCTTCCCGGACCTGCTCGACATGTATTTAAATGTAAGCGAGTTCGCCACCAAGGAGAAGCACAAGAAAGAAATGGGCCTGGGCAAACAGCTCCGCATCGAACTGGCGCAGCGGCTGAGCCAGGTCTTGAGCTGCCTCCTGCTTTCGCTCTGGGGGATCGGGCTGGGGATCAAGCCGCCCCGGACCAGCCGCACCATCTCGTATGTCCTGGGCGTGCTTGCCGGGTTCGGATATTATTATTTGAATGTCCTGTTCAAGGCGCTCGCGCTCAAGAAGCTTTTGCCCATCGAACTCGCGCTCTGGGCCCCCGCGGTCCTGATCCTGATCACCGGCTGCTTGCTCTTGTGGCGAAGAATGAAAGGCCATGAGCCGCTCAATTTCCTCTATCAGTTCGACGAATATGTGCGGCAGTGGAGAGTGCGCCGGGCCGGGACCGGGGCCTCGGAAAACGGGAACGGATGAGCCGATGAAAATCGTGGATAAATATATTTCCAAGCAGTTCCTGATCATCCTGCTCACCTCCAATTTGCTCTCCGCGCTCCTGTTCCTGCTCGTCAGTGTGCTCGACCAGCTCAGCAACCTCCTGGTCAAGCGCGAACTCACCCTCTTCCAAATCTTCACCTACTTCAGTTACCAGCTCCCCCAGATCGCATACTACTGCGCCCCGCTCTCGGTCCTGTTCGCCCTGATCCTCACCATGGGCATCCTCGGATACCGCCACGAGCTTACCATCCTGCGCGTCTCGGGCCTGAGCTGGTGGCAGATCATGCGCTGGCCCCTGATCCTGACCGTGGTTTACGCCTGGCTCATGTATATGTTCGGCGGGTGGCTGATCCCGTTCGCCAATCAGAGAACCCGGTTTTTCGAGCGGGAGGAAATCAAGAAACAGGCTGCGACCGCTCCCATTGCGGACCTCTGGATTTTCAATTCGAAGGACGCGAGCCGCCAGTTCGCGATCTATATCCCTGTTTATCTTCCGGACAAAAATATTGTGAGGGGGATGGCGATTTATGAACTCAACGCGGACTTTTTCCCGGTCCGGGAAATCCAGGCCAAACGCGCGAAATACCTCGAGCATCACCAATGGCGCCTGAAGAAGGCCCGAACTTTCAGCTACTCGAACATGGCCGCGCCCACGCTGGCCATGGAAAAGAGCCTGGAACTCAAACTTCCGGTGGAGCCCAAGGATTTTTTCACCTTCCAGAAATGGCCGGACGAGCTCACCCTGCCCGAGCTTTCCGGGTATCTGAAGAAGCTCAAGAATTTTGGACTGGACCCGCGGGAATACCAAGTGGAACTGCAGGCCCGCTATTCGCTCCCGGTGGCCTGCCTGATCCTGTTCGGGCTGGGTCTGGGCATCTCCATCCGGCTGAAACGGCCGCAAGGCATTTACCTGAACCTGTTCTACATGCTGATCTGCAGCTTCGGATATTTCGCGATCATGGCGCAGTGCCTGTCCCTGGGCAAGAGCGGCAAACTGCCCCCCACCCTCGCCGCCTGGGTCGCCAACATCGCCTTCGGCCTGATCACCGCGTACCTGCTCCTCAGCCGCGAGCGGTCCTGAAACCGCAGGCAGGGGCGCGGCTTGCCGCGTCCGAATTAGGGCAGGGCAATCCCGCGTATTCCGCGGGACCCTGCAACTCGTAGCCCCGATTATTTCGGCTTGAGCGCCAGTTGCAGGTCCGCCTCGAGGTCGGTTTCGATATTCAGGAAAACAATATTGTCCTTCAGGTCTTCTTCAAACGGGATCGCGCTGGTCTTGGTCAGGTAGTTGAGTTGCATGCGGAACTGCGGGACCGGGTTCCAATTGATCCCGTAAGTCCAGCGATCCTCTTTGCTCGGAATCCCGCTTTCGAGGGTCTCCCAGGTATAGTTGTCGAAGCGCGCGCCGAATTCGAGCCGGTCCTTGAAAAATCCCTTGACCAGCCTGGCTTCCCATCCGGTAAACTCGTAGTCCTTCTTGCCCAGCCGCAGCCAGTCGTCGTTCACCGTGCCTTCGCCATACATGCCGGCGGCGCGGAAGCCCCAGGGTAGCCGGACTTGCAAGTCGGTGTCCCAGCTTGTGCGGTCTAGGTCCAACACGGTCGCCTTGTCGCGGAAGAGCATGTTGTGGTGGACATTGGAATCGTAATACCCGCCGACGGTGAGCCACTCGAAGGGGGAGAGCTCGACGCGGGCGCCGTAAAGGTAGTCGCCGAAGTTGTTGGAGATAATGAACCCGGGGGACTCGTTGCCGCCGATGTGGAGGTTGGCGCCGAGTCCATTCGAGACCATCAGGAAATATTTGAGCACGTCCCATTTCTGCCCGGCGTCCCAGGAACCCTTGACCGCGATCCCGACATCCCGCAAGTGCGCGTCCAGGCCGGTGAGCGGGGACTCGTAGGGAGTCATGGCGAGCGTGAAATTATCCACCCGCTGCGCAAAGGCGCTCCGGGTGATGAAATCCGTGCTGTATTCGCTTTGCAGCGTCTCGTAGGGGGCCGGGATTTTCATCTGTCCCACATAGATTCCGACTAATGGCAACGGTTGCCAGGAAATCCAGCCATCCAGCAACATGGGCTGTTCGCTAAATTCCACCTGCGCCTTGGAATATAGATGATATTCCGGCAGAGATGGTTCCAAGATCACCCGCAGGCGTTTGAGGTTGAAACCGGACGCTTCCTGGGCCGCGTCGTCCAAGGTCCCGACCTGCATGATCCCGTTTTCATTCTGTTCCTGGATCACCCACCAGAAGCTGCCGTCAAATTCCACAGCCAGGTCCGCCCGGGCCGCGCCGGCAAACAGCGCGCCGGCCGCGGCCAATACGAGGCATAGATATTTCAACGGCTTCATGGATTGATCCCGAACCCGTAGATGATCAGCTCCTTGGCGTCAATATAAGCCCAGCCGCCGTTCTGGTAGTCGAACTGCTCATATCCCGCGGGCATGGGGTTTATGCGGATTGCGATCACACCCTTGACCATGCTTCCGGCGTTGTGGTCCTTCGAGCCGAGGTAATCATAGCTGTCGCCGCACGCGGTGGGCGAATAGGACAGGCCGCGATCGGGGGTCCCGGGCGTGGTCTGCGGGACAATGATCCGGTAGGGTCCTTCGCCGTCAATCCGGAAGTTAGCGGGGTCCAGATAAGACGGATCGAGCCGTCCGCCGTCGCGGCGGTAAGCAAGGATCAGCCACTGATTGGGCAGACTTGAGCCCCATCCGAGGCCGGTGGTGAATTGACTTGGAGGATACATGACAAACCCGCAATCCGGCCCGAGGGTTCCCGAATCGAGTCCGGGATAGAAGAGGCCGTCCGCGTATTGGTTGTTGATCTGGGCGAGCGTGAAGTCCTTGGTGAAGCCGTCCGGCGCGATCACGGTTATGCCGGTGACCGAGGTGCCCGCGGCCAGGTTGACGCCGATGGAAGTCAGCAGTTTTTTGAAGGTTACGCCGGTATAATAAGCATACTCGTCATAGGGCTGCTTGTTGGCGTTGCTGAGTTGAAGATGGGACGATTTGGGGAGGCTGGTGATCTTTTTCCAGTGCAGGATCTTGACGGGCGCCCAGGGCTGGCCGGGCATGCTGGTCGCGTCGCCCGGATAGCGCAGGGCTTTGATCTCCTGCACATTGCTGTAAGTGTCGCCGTCGCTGTCCGTGCTTGCGATGTTCCGGATCGCGGCCTTGCTCCGACCGGCATTCTTATAGTCCACGCCGTAGGGATTAAGCGTGTCCGTTATGGTGGCCGGGGCGCCGGCCGTGACCGTGGGGTCCGGATGCACGTACAGATGGCAGTAATCGCAAGTATTCTTGTAAACGCTCTTGCCGCCCTGGGTGACATTCCGGTTGAGATGACAGGTCTGGCAGTCGTCCAGCCGCGTCCCGACCTTTTTCGGATAAACCGAGACAAAATTGTTGATGTCGAACTTGTCCGCGTGGTGCCCGTTATAGGACCGCGAAGTCACCCCGCTCGAACTTATTTCCATCCCGTTTCCCGCCGGAGCCTGCAGACTGGTTCCGTCCGCCGGCCCGGCGCTGCCCGGGTCGCCGCAGAACTCGAGGGTTAAGACCAGGATCCCGGCCAGTATTAACAACGGAAATAAATTCCAAACCCTTTTTGCCGATGGTTTCAGATTTTTCTTTTTCATCTCATTCCTCCTATTTCCAACCTTGTAACTTTTCAACCCTTCAACCTTTAAACCCTTTTTCACGGCCAATATCTTCCGCCCGACCGGTCATCCGCCTCGCCCCAGATGATCATAATGCCTTCACCATCGTCCCAGACCGCGCTATGGCTGGATCTTGCGGAGGGGGCCTTGGACAGAGAGGTGGGAACCCAACGGTCAAGCGCCGGATCGTATTTGCCGCCCGATTTTAGGGACGCGGGGGTCCCGTCCATCCCGCCCCAGACGATCATCTCGGTTCCCGTCCAGACCGCGGATGCGTATTTCCTTGCCGCAGGAGCATTGGTGGCGGAGATCGCGGTCCAGGCATCTCCCGCGACATTATATTTGGCGCCGGTATTGAGGACCGCGGTCCCGTTATAACCTCCCCACACGATCATGTCGGTCCCGGTCCAAACCGCGGCGTGATAACGCCTGGCGTCGGGAGCGTTCCCGGTTGCGATCGCGGTCCAGACATTGCCGGACGCATTGTATTTGGCGCCATCGGCCAGGTAGTTGGTCCCGTCAAACCCGCCCCAGATGATCATTACGTCGTCATCATCGTCCCAGACCGCGCTGGCGTCGGACCGCATCGTCGGGGCATTGGTGGTTGAAGTCGCGGTCCAGCTATTCGAGGTCGGGTTGTATTTTCCGCCGGTGTTGGTCATGCCGGAACTCATGGTCATTCCGCCCCAGACGATCATATCAGTCCCATCCCACAGGGCCGAAAAGTAGGACTGGCCGGCGGGGCAGTTGGTGGTGGACATGGCGGACCAGGAGTTGGTTGACAGGTTATACCCGCCGCCGCTCGGGACCTTGCTGTAAGGCACGCCGGCCCAGATGATTGCCTCGGAACCGGTCCAGACCATGCCGAACTGATGTCTTCCCGCCGGCGCGTTGGCGGTCGGGATGGCGGTCCAGCTGTCAGTAGCCGGATCGTAGACGCCGCCGGTATTGGCTTCATATCCGCCGTAGTTTTCCAGGCCGCCCCAAACCACCATCTGGCCGTCCGCCCAGACCGCCCGGTGCTGAGTCCGGGCCGAGGGCGCGTTCTTGGCATCCGTGGCCAGCCATACATCCGAGATGTTCCAGGCATGAACTGCAGGGGTCTTGTCAACATTGCCCGCGGAGTCCTTGGCCTTGACCTGGAAAATGTGGCCGCCGCCCTTCAGGTTTTTATAAACCTTCGGCGAAGCGCAGGCCTTCCAGCCCGCGCTGTCCAGCGCGCATTTGTAAGTGCAGGCATCTGCCGAGCAGGAAAAACCGAACTTGGCGGTGGTGGAATGGGCCTCGTCCGCCGGCCTCATCGTTTTGCTGATCCGGGTTTGGACTCCGGCCGAGGCATCGCTCTTTGCCAGGACATAATCCTGCCCGGTCAGCTCCAACCCCTGCCCGTCGTCCGCGCCGCCGCAACCGGAAAGCGCCAGAGCCAGGACCAGCGACAAACCCGCTCCCAAAATCAAACCCCATTTTCTCCCTTTCATCTTTCTCCTCCTTTTAAATAAAAATGCCGGCCCTCCCGGAAGGCCGGCAAAAAAAATCGCCGGTCTCCTCTTGGAAAACCGGCGTTCACTCTTATGATGTTCTCCTTTCCAAGCACGGGAGGCTGTGAGGTTTCCCTCATAACCCTGTCGGTTGACCGCCATTGCCTTTTCTCCGGCATTAGGTCGAGTCAACTCGGAGACGCTTTTAATATATCACAATAATATTTCTTGTCAAGGAAAAAAGGAGGCAAAATTTCAGCGGGGAAAATTTATGGTTGCAGAAAATATTTTTTCGAGTCCCCGTCCAGGACCGAGCGGACTTTGGCTTCCTGCTCCAGCTTGCTCAAATGCCCGAGCACGGTTATTTCCGCGACCCGGTAAAGGTTGGGATGGATCAGGCCGGTGTAAATTTTTTGGGCCAGTTCGTGTGGGGTGCCCGGCCCCTGGCTGAGGATTTGCAGGACCTGGTATTCCCGCAACTCGCGGTGTTTGATCAGTTCGCCCAGATGCTTCGCGGGATCGTTCACCGCCGGGCCGTGTCCGGGCAGCATGAGCCTGGTCTTGAGCTTTTTAATCCGCTCGAGCGACTGCATGTAAGCGGCCATGTCCCCGTCCGGCGGCCCGACAAAGCTGGTGCCCTCGCCCACCACCAAGTCGCCGGTGAAAAGGATTTCATGTGCCGGGAGATATGCGCAGACATGGCCCGGACTGTGCCCGGGCGTGCTTATTATTTCCAACTCGCCTAACTCGCTCTCGATCCGGACATCGTCTTTGAACCATTGGTCAATAAAGCGCGCCAGGTTCCGCCGCTCCAGCACCGGCCGCTCCGCTTCCGACGCCATAATGAGCGGAGAAAAATTTTTACTGAGTTCCTCGATCGGCCCGGCATGGTCCATATGTCCATGGGTAAGCACCAGCGTTTTCAAGCGGCGCGAGGTATGTTCCAGCACACGCTGGATTTTGTCCACCGTGTTTTGCTCGCGGTATCCGGCGTCAAGGAGGACCAGGTTTTGAGAGCCGAGCAGATAGAAATAGGGTTTTTGCCAGCCGGGCGGAGGCGGTGATTCGCTGGACAATCGGAGCAGTCCCGAGATCACCTCTTCCCGTTTCATTTATAGTCCATGACAATTATTTTCGGCTGCGCCGGAAGCGACTTGATCACATATTCGTTGCCCTTGACCTTCTCCACATTTTTCTTGCCGGCCAGGAACTTGTCCACCGGATCGAGCTTGATCGTGATCGCGTCGGTCTTATAATGCATCGGAATAATCAATTTCGGTTTGAGTTGATCCCCCACCTGGCCGGCCTGCTCCGCGGTAATGGTATAGACCCCTCCGACCGGAATCAGTAAGACATCCACTTTGCCGATCTTCTGGACCTGGCCCTCGCTCAACAATGTCCCCAAATCCCCAAGATGGACAATCTTCATCCCGGGCATCTCCATCACCATAATGGCGTTTTTTCCCCGTTCTCTTCCCCCGAAGTCATCATGAGAGGACTCGACCGAATAGACCTTGACATCCTGGATCGTTTCATTGAACGGTTCAAATTTCCCCGTCGCCGGATTCAGCCCATGAATGATTTTCGGATTCCCCTTGGCCATGGCCGCGTTATTATGGTCAAAATGCTCGTGGCTGATCAAGACCAGATTCGGAAAAACCTCCGGGAGCGGATAGTGAAGTTGCAAACTGGGGGTAAAGGGGTCCAGCAGGATCTTGACTCCGGCCGGCGAGGTGATCTGGAAACAGGACTGCCCGAACCACTTCACTTTGATTTGCGCGCGGACCGGAAGGGCCGAGCCGAACAATTCGATCATGGCCGCGAGGAACAGGATTGCGAGCCTTCTTCTCATGGTCATCCCTCCTGCTTGTTCATTTGCCGAGGCGGAAGTAAAAAGTCATTTGGGTCTTGCCGATTTCGATGACATCTCCGCTCCGGATTTTGACCGCGCTGACCAGCATGTTATTCACGCGGGTGCCATTGGTTGAGGCCAGGTCTTTGATCGTGATCTTGTCCTTGGAATGGACCTCGATCTGGCAGTGGCGCTGGCTCACCCCCTCGTCGTCTAAATTGATGTCCGCGTCCTTGCGGCCGATCACCGTGCTCCGGCGCAGGAGCTTGAACCGCTCGCCCTTGTTCGGCCCCTCCACCACCTCCACCACCGCCTG